>CANJDA010000022.1 GCA_947472705.1 Flavobacteriaceae bacterium | reverse complement strand
GAGAACTAAAGCGATTCTGGGAGAAACAAATATGAATTTTAATAACATTATTTTTGTAGAACCGCAAGGGTATTTGAATTTTATGTTTTTAATTAAAAACAGTTTTGCTGTAATAACTGATTCGGGTGGAATATCTGAGGAAACTACCGTTTTAAACATCCCTTGTTTTACAATGCGCAACAATACCGAGAGACCCGAAACACAAACTATTGGCACAAATACTTTAGTGGGGACCTCTATTGAAAATCTAGAGCGAATCTTTGTGGAATTTCTTAAAAACGGACCTAGAAGTTCTGGAATACCTGAACTTTGGGACGGAAAAGCTTCGGAACGTATTATTGAAATGCTATTAAAAAAATAATGGAAGAGATTCTAATCATATCTAATTATTATCCACCCGAAAAAGGTGCTGCAGCTAATAGAATAGAGCAATTAGCCTTAAAATTGCATCAAAACAATTACAATGTTTCGGTTATTTGTCCACTTGGGAATTATCCAAAAGGGGAATTGTTTCCAGAATATAAAGGCAAGTTCTCTGTAACTGAAAATCGAGATAAAATTACTGTAAAGCGATTATGGATTTATCCAAGTGTTAGCAAAAATTTATTTGTTCGAATTCTTTCTGTTTTGTCATTTTCAACAAGTTTATTTTGCTTTTTGCTTTTTCGAAAAACACCAAAAAAAGTGATTGTTCAATCACCACCGTTATTACTTTCTTTTATTGCTGTTTTTGTGCTTTCATTAAAAAGAAAAAAAATCATTTTAAATGTTTCTGATTTATGGCCTTTGGCTGCCATTGAATTAGAAGCTTTAAAAACAGGTTCGCTTTCACACAAACTTTCACTTTTCTTTGAGCGCTTTATATATAAAAAAGCAACCTTGATTTTAGGTCAGTCTAACGAAATTATATCGCACGTTCAGACTTTATTCCCTGAAAAAAAATGCTATTTATACCGCAATTTTCCAGAACATGCAATTGCAGAATTAGAATTAAAGACCGAAAAAAATAAACCTATAAAAATTTTCTACGCTGGTTTATTAGGTATTGCTCAGGGAGTTTTTGAATTATGCCAAAATATAGAATTAGAAGGATTAAATATTGAGCTGCACCTATTTGGTGATGGTGCCGAAAAAAATCAAATAGAGGCTTTTATTTCGGCTCAAAACTCAACAAAAATAATATTTCATGGTATGGTGGAAAGAAAAGCTCTACATGAAAAGCTAACTTCTTTTGACATTGCAATTGTTCCATTAAAAACAAGAATTTATGGTTCTGTTCCTTCTAAGATATTTGAATATAGTTCATTAGGTTTTCCGATCTTGTATTTTGGAGGCGGGGAAGGCGAAACTATAGTTAAAGAGAGCCATTTAGGTTGGGTTGCAACTGTGGGGAATTTTAAAGATTTAAATTACGTTTTGCATCAAATTGCAACACTAAATAAAGAAAGCATAGACATCATGAAAAAAAGGATTTTTATAGAAACTCAAATCGCTTTTAATTTAGACCAGCAAATGAAAGAATTAATTATAAATAAGGTTTTCTAATAGGCTTTTTCTTCGCCCTTTATAGCATTATAAATAGTTAAAAATATGATTTTAGTGTCTAGTAAAATGGACCAATTTTCTAAATAAAATATGTCATATTTCACACGATAAATAATGTCTTTATCATTTTCTACCTCTCCACGAAATCCTTTAGTTTGAGCTAAACCTGTGATGCCTGGTTTTATAAAATGTCTGACCATAAACTTGTCTATTCTTCTAGCATACATCTCGGTATGACTCACCATATGAGGTCTTGGCCCTACTACAGACATATCGCCTAAGAATACATTGAAAAATTGAGGTAATTCATCAATGCTAGTTTTTCTAATGAATTTTCCAATCCTTGTTATCCTTGGATCGTTTTTAGAAACCTGATACAAATCTGCAATATCATTCAATGTCATTGAACGGAACTTATAACACTCAAATTCATGATAATTTAATCCATTTCTTTTTTGTCTAAAGAAAATGGGCCCAGGTGATTCTAACTTAATTAAAATAGCGAGTATTGGTGTTAACCAAGACAAAACTGCTAAAATGATTACTAATGAAAAAGCAATGTCAAAAAATCTTTTGATTATTTTATTTGTAATTTCATCCAATGGAATATTTCGAAGTGATATAATCGGAATATAATCGTAGTAGTCAAAAATTAAATTCCTTGATAGTATTTCTTTATTGTCGGGTAGAAATTTTAGTATTTTTAAATTATTGTCTGTGAAATCAATAAATTTATTGATATCTGAATTGGTTAAATCTGATAGTGAGCAGTAAATTTCATCTATTTTTTCATCTATTACAAAATCAAAACACTCTTCCATTTGTCCTTTTTTGTTTGTGGCTAAATCAAAAATTCGGATTAATTTATACCCGTAATCAGGATTATCATTAAAAAAAACAGCCAACTGTTCTACTGTTTTTCCACTTCCGGCTATGACTACTCTTCTGAAGTTTCCACCAAAAACCACCCTAAATTTCCTTAGAAAATAATAGATGAATAATTTGGCTGATGATATTAAAACAATTGAAGTACAAATAAACTGCACAATGCTTGAGGTGTCCGAGAATTTGGAAAAATATCCAACATAAGCAAAGTTAACTATGAAGAAAATCGAAAGTTGTTTAATAATTTTTCCAAAGATTTCAATTACTTTGGTATAGCGATACACTTCATAAAATCCTGTATTGTAGGCTAGAATAATCCAAGCAATAGAAATAAAAATATGAAAAGAGAAAAGATTGAAATTATCAGGTAATAGTATGGCTGACATTATATTGATAACTGTCAAGTCCAACACATAAGAAAAAGGTCTAATGTACCCAGAATATCTTCCTGTTTTTTTTCTCATTTAAAAAATATATTTTGAAAAATCTTTGTGTTCTTCTTTTGAAAGTTGTTCTAATGTAAGCGATTTGAAATAGTCATAGGTCTTTTTCATCCCTTCTGCACGATTGACTTTGGCTTCCCATCTTAAAATTTCTTTGGCTCTAGTTGTGTCTGGTTGTCTCTGCATCGGATCGTTAATCGGTAATGGACGATAGACCACTTTTTGATTAGTCCCTGTTAACTTAATAATTTCATCTGCAAAATCTTTTATTGTAATTTCATCAGGATTACCAATATTAACTGGAAAAACATAGTCAGAATGCAACAATCTGAAAATGCCTTCTACTTGATCCGTTACATAACAAAAAGACCTTGTTTGACTACCATCACCAAAAATGGTTAAGTCTTCTCCACGCAAAGCCTGTCCAATAAAAGCTGGGATAACGCGTCCGTCGTTTAATCGCATACGAGGACCGTAGGTGTTAAAAATTCTAACAATTCTTGTTTCCACTCCATGAAATGTATGATATGCCATGGTTATTGATTCTTGAAACCGTTTGGCTTCATCATAAACTCCTCTGGGACCGATGGTGTTTACGTTACCAAAATAATCCTCAGTTTGTGGATGCACCAAAGGATCTCCGTATACTTCTGATGTGGAAGCAATAAGTATTCGAGCTTTTTTCACTCGAGCCAACCCTAAAAGATTGTGTGTGCCTAAAGACCCAACTTTTAAAGTTTGAATAGGAATCTTTAAATAATCTATGGGACTTGCTGGTGAGGCAAAATGAAGAATGTAATCTAATTGCCCAGGTACATGGACAAACTTAGTCACATCATGATGATAAAACTCAAAGTTTTGATTTTTAAACAGATGTTCTATATTTTTTAGATCTCCTGTTATTAAATTATCCATTCCAACAACAAAATATCCTTCCCCAATAAAACGATCACAAAGATGCGAACCTAAAAATCCGGCAGCTCCTGTAATTAATATTCTTTTCATATAAGTTTTATTCTGCATTGGAATTATTAGTAGTAATTCCTGAATTAAAAAGACAATACATCATTGTAAAAAAAACAACTCCTCTTTGTCTCCATAAAAATGATTCCGTCAAAAATAAACTTATCATCAGAAATGCGAAAGCAAAATGAACAAAATCTTTTGATTTAAAAGCATTTTTAACGTTAATAAACAACATCATTAATAATATTAAAAAGCCAAATAGTCCTAATTCTGCAAAATTCTGAATGTATTGGTTGTGGAAATTCTTTTTTTGATAACCTTCTGATGCAGCATCACCCAAATAAACATGATATTTTAACCCTTTATTTTCTATTTTTGGATAGGAAGCGTTTAATCCGTAACCTGTCCAAAATATATTATCTTCGACTAGCATTTCTAAAAAAATTCTAAACTGATAAACTCTAAAAGCTGTTCCGGGGAAAAAATCGTTTTGGTTGAAGGTTTTATTGTTCCAAGCTTGTTTAATGCTTACATTATAAAAAGTATTGTCTCGTTTTGAAATTACATCATTAACGGTACTGTCAGTCATAATCGTTTCGTATTCCTGACGTAATTTCATCTTGATTTTTCCAATAAACCCTAGAGAAATCACTAGCATTGAAAGCACAATTAAATTCTTCATTCTCATTTGTTTGGCCAATTTAGAGTAAAATAAATGATACACTATTATTAAAGCAACGAATGCTATAATAATATTTTTAGAAGAAAGTAAAGTAACTATTGTCAATAATACAATGATGCCTATGTAATCAAAAGTTTTTTTTGCTTGTTTGGTATAAAAATAAAAGAACGAAGTAGCCATATAGACAGAAACATGTATGGCGTTTACATCCTTAGTAACCAATTCGTGGTAGAAAAAAACATTGGTATTACCAGTTAAAATATATCTTCCAGTTGCTTTGGCTAAATAAAAAACAGCATAAACTAGAACTCCATAACTGTAGTATTTCAAAATTAATTTTTTTTGCTTCAAAGTCAAACCCCCATATAGCATAAAACATAACGGAATAACAAGAAGAGAAAGTTCTTTTGAAAGTGCAGGGATTGTTAATGATTTATTTATGGTCCAAAAAAAAGAAAGGGCCATAAGCAAGTATAATACTATGGGTAAAGTTAGATTAAAATCTATCTTAAGTCTTTTTCTCTTAAAAAAAAACAATGTTACAGCTAATAATAATACTAAACAAATACTATTGACTGAATGAGTCAAAGGGATTGAAAGCAATACCAATAACATTAAAAAAACGGAGATTCCTCGATTTACCTCCTGATTTAATTCAGAAGAAAATGAGGCGAAAAAGATTTTAAAATACTTCATTTTTTTTTACACCTATCGAAAAACGTAACAAATGTCTTGAACAGTTTTGTATCTATGGCAAGTTATGGTTTTTTCTCTTGTAATTAAAATATTTACAAAACAAATTATTGTGATTAAAACTAAACCAAAAGTCTTAGTGAAAAAGACTAAATAAAAACCCCGAAACCTAATTGGCTTCGGGGTTTTTATTATTTAAAAAGGGTTAATCTTATATGTTAATTAGCATTGATTTGCTCCTCAATCCATGTATAGGTTTTTTTCATGCCTTCTAATAATGGTAATGAGGGGGCCCAATTTAATTTCTCAAACAATAATCTGTTGTCAGAATTTCTTCCTCTTACTCCTGTTGGTCCAGGTATATTATTAATTTTAAGATTTTTACCCGAAATTGTTATGGCCATTTTTGCAAAATCATTTATAGAAATCATTTCTTCTGAACCGATATTTACAGGACCCGTAAAATCAGAATTCATCAATCTCATAACCGCTTCAACACATTCATCAATATATAAAAAAGAACGTGTTTGTTTCCCATCTCCCCAGACCTCAATTGACGTTCCGTCTTGAGCCTCTGCAGCTTTTCTGCACATGGCGGCTGGTGCTTTTTCTTTACCTCCATTCCATGTCCCTTGTGGGCCAAAAATATTATGAAATCTTGCAATTCTTACTTCAATACCATAATTTCTATGGTAAGACAAATAAAGTCTTTCGCTAAATAATTTTTCCCAACCATACTCACTATCTGGTGCTGCAGGATATGCTGAGTTTTCGGAACACTTGGGGTTATCTGGATCCATTTGGTTATACTCAGGATACATACAAGCTGAAGAAGAGTAAAATATTTTTTTTACCCCTTCTTTTTGAGATGCTCCTAAAACATTAAGATTACACAATGCTGAATTATTCATAACATCGGCATCATGCTCTCCTGTGAAAATATATCCTGCACCACCCATATCTGCAGCTAATTGATATACTTCATCGACTCCTTTTACCACATTTTGTGCTACAACCGGGTCTCTCAAATCGCCTAATATAAATTCGTCTGAGTTATTGTTTCCGTATTCATTTTCTTTTAAATCAACTCCTCTTACCCAATATCCTTCCGATTTTAATCTATTAACAAGGTGTCCTCCTATAAAGCCACCTGCGCCACATACCAGTATTTTTTTCATTTTAATTGAACTCTGTGAATTTATTCTTTTTAATTATGATAATCAGATTTTTGAAGTCGCGAATTTATGAATTATTTTTATTAGGTACTATCATATTAGATTTATTAACTAAAATCATTTTTAAAAGCCTGAAGCCACTTAAATATCTAGGAACAAAAACTTTCGGATTAGACAAGCATCTCATGAACCAACCCATATATAGATAATCTGCCCAAACAGGCACATTGGCTTGTCTTCCGGTTTTAAATGCCAATGCAGCTCCTGTACAAAGTATTGCAGGAGAATAAGATAAGTTATTTTTTAAAAAAAGCCCTAGTTTTTCTTGTGTTCCCCCACCTATATTGATAAAAATCCATTTTGGTTTTTGTTGTTCTATCAATTCTAATAACTGATTGTCATTTACATTTCCATTGTAAAAAGGAGCTGTGTAGACATTTTCCTTTGCTAAACTAAATCCTTTAGTGTTTAGAAAATCTTTGTTAATTATTCCATCTAAATCAGAAGGATTTACCAAAAAAATCTTGTCATCTTTTATAGTTTCTGAGTTGTCAAGAAAAAAATTGATAAACTCTAGACCAGAAATTTTAGGAATTTTGTTTTTAAAAAAAAGATTCCAAACCAAAACCATGTATCCACTATCCGGAATTACAATATCGGATTTCAACAAGGATTTGTAATAATGAGAATCATTTGAAATAGTCACTAAAGCTGGTGCGGCTGGTACAGTAAGGAGCCCTCCTCTATCTCTTAAAAAATAGAATACATCATCTACTTTACCTTTGAAAAATTGTATTCCTAAAATTTGAATTGTCATTTAATAATTTGCTTTTTTGGAAATCACAATATTATAATTTTTCCATTAGAATATATGGAATTTTCTCAAATAAAAATTGGTTATTAAAGGTTTCCTTTATCTTTGCTCCATATCAAACAAGATGTTATTTTTGCCCATTAAGCAATTGTTCACTTGAGTTACTAAAAAATAACTAAATATTGACTTCTACATTAAAAAAAACAACCCATAATCACTTAATAATGAGTGGTTTTTATAAAGGAATTTCAGGATTGTCTTTGTTTGTTTCAATTCCTATCCTGATTCGTTATTTAGGTGATACTGATTATGGCCTTTGGGTATTAGTTTTTGCACTATTTCAATGGGTATTATTGATGGATTTTGGATTGGCGAGTGTTTTAAAAACTAAAATCCCTGTTCTAATATACGAAAACAAACAAGATTTACTTAAGAGTTATCTCAAATCAACCTATAAAATAACAGCTTATATTGCTTTTTGTTTGTTTGTCTTTTTTCTGTGTTTGATTTTTTTTCTTGACTTAAAAACAGTTTTAAAAATTCCTATCCACTCTTCGAGATTTGTAAAAGAATTATTTATCCTAAATATGTTCTTTTTTTGTTTAAACTTTATATTTAATGTCCATAAATCTTTGTTTGTAGCCTTTTTAAAAGGGAAGTATGCCGAACAATCCATTGCGGTAAATCAATTATTATTTCTAGTCTCACTCTTAGTTTTAATGTTTTTGGTTCCAAACATCAGTAGTGAAAACAAATTATTATACATAACCTTGTCAAACGGTTTGGTTTGTTTTTTTGTTAATACTCTTTATACCTTATTTTTCTTTTATAAGGAAAAACTAAACCTAAAAACAACAGAAAAAACATCAAAAGAATTTTTAAAAGAAATCATTGTTCTTGGAACAAAATACATGATTATACAAGTTGGGTTATTATTTGTTTTTTCTTCAGATAATTATATTCTTTCCAACGTGTTTGGCCCAAAAGATATAGTTCCTTATGAGGTAGTTAATAAGTATTTTCAGTTTCCCATTATGATTCTTTTTGCTACCTTATCTCCATTATGGTCAATGTTTGCTAAAAATTACATTGAAAATAATAAATCGGTTTTATTGGCATCCTTCAAAAGGTTCAATCTCCTTTTTATAGCAATGTTGCTTTTTATTTGTTTTATTTCGATTATCTGTCCCTTTGTTATTTCCATTTGGATAAAAGACAAAGTAGTTTTGCCTAACGGATTGATACTTTTTACTGCTGTAGTAACCGTTTTTAGGGTGTTTGTGACCTTTTACACCTTCTTTTTAAACGGAATAGGGAAATTAAATAAATATATAATACTTTTGCTCATAAGTGTTGTGTTGAAAATTCCGTTGTCTTATTATTTTATAAAACTGAATTACGGAATAAATAGTGTTGTAATTTCAACCATGTTAATACTATTGATTTGGATTGTATATATTCCTTATGAATGTTACAATATTGTTTACAAAATAAAATCAGATGAATAATTTTATATACAAAAACAAGCGTTTTTTACTAAAAATTAAACGCGCACTAAACGCCATTTCTGGATTAGAAATAGTCAAATACCCGACTCCTGAATTAGACCGTAGAATTAAACTATTACAACATTATAATATTGATGTCATTATTGACGTTGGTGCTAATATTGGTCAATATGGTAGTGAGATGAGAAACATTGGATATAAAGGCAAGATCATTTCTTTTGAGCCAACATCAGAGGCTTTTGAAAAATTAAAAAAGACTTCTAGAAATGATGCTTTATGGGAAATACATCATTCTTCTTTAGGAGAACGCGATGGTAAGACCAGAATCAATATTTCTAAAAATTCTGTTAGTAGCTCATTACTTGATAGTTTGCCTGAATTAACAGAAAGTGCTCCCGATGCTTCCTTTATTAAAAAAGAAGAAATTGATATTAAAAAGTTAGACTCTCTCTTTGAGTCTCTAAATATTAAAAACAAGAATATTTATTTAAAAATTGACACTCAAGGATATGAAAGCTTAGTATTGGAAGGAGCTAAAGAATCCTTAAAAAATATATTGGGAATTCAATTGGAAATGGCGCTTATTCCTTCATATAATGGTGCTTTGACATTTCAAGAGATGACGACAAAACTTAATAGCTATGGTTTTCATCTCATGACAATTGAAACTGGCTTTTATGATAAAGTTTCTGGGAAACTGATGGAGGTTGATGGTGTGTTTTATAAATAATTTTATGAAAAAAAATTTCGGTTATTATACAAGCCTATAACAAGGGCAGAATGATTTATTTAATATTAGACAAGGTCAAAAAATATTCCTTAGGATGTTAATATTGATGCCATTATTTCTAATTACAACAATCCTATAAAGGTATATAATGGTATAACTTATTTGAGCCAAAATAATAATCATTTGTATATTTGGTTTTACAAAAAATCGCTTTAATGAAAATAGCCATAAAAGATTATCTTCTGTATTCCTCTGTATTTGCCATATTTACGGAAGCCTTCTTTTTTAATTTTATTATTGATTGGAAGCTCTTGTATCTGATTATCTTAACTAATTATATTTTATTAATAAGGATAAAAAAACTCATTGTAAATAAATACTTTGTGTTGCTATTACTTTTCTTTTTTATCCACGGAATTATAACCTATACGTTAATTTGGATTCCCTATAATTATATGCTGGCCCAAATTTTCGGAATCGGAATCACCGGTATTTATTACTATAATTTTGTTTCCCTATATAAACCTATTGAATTAATTAAGGTTTATGGGAATATGTGTGTCTATGTAGCTATTATTGGCTACCTGTTTTACTTTGGCGGAATTAATTATGCTGACGGAAGGCTGAACAGTATTTTTAAGGAACCCGCTCACTATGTGGTCGTGGTATTACCCGCATGTTATTATTTTTTTAAAACAAGAAAATATTGGTCATTTGCAATTATATTCGGAACTCTGGTGCTTTCAAACTCTTCCATTGGTTATATAGGTTGTGGGCTTATTTTATTGATTCCGAATTTAACCATCAAAAGGATGAGGTATTTGCTTATGCTTTTACCTTTGGTCGCCCTAACATTCTATCTTGCCTATAAGGAACTTCCTTTTTTTAGTATGCGGGTGGATGACACTTATAACTCCTTAAATGTTATCAATACAGGAAAATTTGACGAAAACACCAATTTGAGTTCCTATGTACTGATAAGTAATCTTTTTATAACAAAAAAAAATATGACAGACCATCCTTTAGGAAGCGGTATAGGAAGTCATCATTATATGCATACCGAAATCTATTCAAAAGAGATGAGGCCCCCTAAATACATCCGAATTCAACATAAGGAACATGACAATTCATTTGATGCCAATTCCTTATTTGCGCGTATTTGTTCCGATTTTGGCATTATAGGAATAGCTCTTGTGTTTTTTATAATGTATAAAGCCTCTAAATGCTTTTCGAGTAAGGATTATATTTTTGCACAAGGTGTCTATATCTATTTTTTACTGAAACTCTTCCGAGATGGACATTACTTTCCTCCTGAGTTCTTTTTCTTTGTTTGGCTGTTTTATTACTCGCTAAAAGAATATAATAATGCTACTTCCGAAAACTAGTGATTGTATATTTCATTATAAAAATCGTAGGTTTCATTACAACATTTTTCCCAACTGAATTTGATTGACTGCTCTAACCCCCTATTAATCATTTCTGTTCTGAAATTAGAACTATTTAAATCCTTCAGCCCTTTTATAAATCCAGAAAGGTTCAAGTTGTTTTCTAAAATGCCTGCATTACCAGAAACTTCAATAATAGAAGAATTCCTTAAAGCCAAAACTGGACAACCTGCTTTCATAGCTTCTATAATTGGGATGCCAAATCCTTCATAGCTTGATGGATATATGAGTGCATGAGCATAATTATAAAGCATATTTAACTGCGAGTTTTCTAAATTTGAGATAACTCTCACTCTGTTGATGCTTTCTTTGTCAAAAAGCTTTATTTCGCTTGAATTAAGTCTTTCACCAACAATTACAAGACAAAACTCTTTCTGTTCCTTTAGCAGTTGCGCGACAAAATTAAAATTCTTGTAATTTATCCTTCCGCCTACAAAAAGAATATAAGGTCTATTCAAATCGTGAGCTTGAATGTATTGACTTGCCAATAAATTATTAGCTTTGTCAATTAAATGATAATCATCGCTAACACCATTGTGAATAATAGCTACTTTTTGGTTTTTATTTTGGGGGCAAAACTTTTTTAAATCAGCATAAGTACTTTCAGAAATACAAATAATCCCTTTTGATCTCTTAATACAATTATACTTCAGTTTATTATGAATAATTTTTTTAAATAAACTTGCATAATAATTGTGTGTGAAATCATGAATTGTAGTTACCTCATCATAATTCTTACTACCAACCAAAGGTCTGTAATAACTTGAATGATAAATAAAATAATCTTCTGTTGTTATTTTAACTTTTGAAAGCCTAGTTTTTATTGAAGAATTAATCGATGAATCATTTACTGTTAGCTTATCTTTAGGGATAATAAGTTGTTTTCTGTGAAAATTAAGCATTGCATTTTTCTCATCATAAAAGGAAATATCATCTGTCTTTTTGTTAATCATAAATTTAGACATTTCAAACCAATAATTTGAAACACCTCCTTGTTTGACATGAGAAAAAATAATATTATCTAGGATAATTTTCATAAGCCATGATTTATAAACTATTCTTCTAGTTTAGTGTTAGCTTTAAATAAAAAAAGAAGCCATAAAACTTCTTTTTTGTTTGTATCGAATTTGTGTCGTTTATTTAACTAAAAGACTCTGCAATTTATCATTTCCAACAATAGAAGGTGGATATTTATTGCTGTGGTTTAAGATATATCTTGAATTTTTAACATCCCAGGTAAATGAGGTATCAGTTGCTAAATAATTGCTGAAATTATTATTGCTTCCATCCAAAATTACTTCATTTCCATTTTTAATGGAAACATTTTTAATGGTAATATAATCTTGTGACTTGTTTTTACTCAAACATATTGAAACATTCTCAATCGCATCACCTTCAGGAACCAAAAAAGTAAGTCGTTGAGCTGAAGCAGAACCTTTTACAACTTGTATAAGCGGTTTGTCATATAAATAATAATCATTTTTTTGGTAAACTACAGAAATGGTATCATCCTTTTCATAAATTCCATCAATAATAACCGAATATTTATCGCTTACAAAAGCAGTTTGTTGCTGAGTCGCTTCAATTTCTTTCTTTTTATCTTTTCCGCATGAAATTAATAACAAACCTATTAAAAACGCTAAAATTAATTTTTTCATTTTATAATCATTTTTTGTTGGCAAATATATTATATTTTCCATTAAACCATATATTTGTTGACTAAAATTAATAGCAAAAGTGTCTGTTTTTTATTAATTAATTTCAACATTAAGCCTGATTTCTATAACTAAAACATGAAAAAATATTCCTTAAAACTTTTCCCTTTTTTGCTTTCTTTTTTGTTTATTTTTCCAATGCTGAAAGAAAGCTTATCAAGCTTTTTAGTGATTCTTATTTGTTTAAACACCATTATTTATAAAATAGCCGCTAAAGATTATTCCCTTCCAAAACCCAAAACTTTATTGCTTACTATTCCGTTTTGGGTCATTTTGATTCGCTCTTTTTTTTCAGGCAATTTTGAGATTAATGCTAGTCATATACAACACTCTCTATTCTTTCTTTTAATTCCCATTTTCTTTCCTTTAATTCCGAAGCGGTTTTTCAGCATGGAAAATCTATCATTGTATTTTGAAATCCTTAAAAATGCATGTTTTATAATCGCTTTTGGCTATGTAATTGCATTTCTTTATGTCTATGATTTCTCTGATTTTTTCGTCTTTAAATATGACATTCCTAAATTTCGTGATTTTGTTTATAGTGAGTCTCCTGTATTTAAAATACATCCTACCTATTATACCTCAATTGTTTTCTTTTGTACCGCATACTCTTTTGAAAAAGTACTAAAGAAAAAAAAGTATCTCGAGTTGGTTTATGTTACTATTTTTATGATTATAACATTTATGCTGTTGGCAAAAATTAATATCGTAATGATGATTGCCCTTTTGATGTTTATGTTATTATTTAGATCTGGTGTTTCGGTCAAAAATAAAATTGTTTCTTCCTTGTTTTTTTTAGTCACAATAATAATTCTCATCGTTTCAGTTCCTGGAATTAAACTACGATTTATTGAAATGTTTAAGAGTTACAATAAACCTCCTTCAGGTGTTGCCTATGATTCAACAAACATTAGAGTTTCTATTTACAACTGTTGTTGGAATATTGCCAAAGAGAACTATCTTGTAGGTGTTGGATTTGAAAATTTACAAAATTCATTAAATGAATGTTACAAATCTAATTATGATTCTAGCTTCTATGAATCACATAATTATATGACTCACAATTATTATTTCTACCTTTTGCTTTCAACTGGTGTTTTTGGATTGTTTTTGTATTTGCTATATTTAGCTAATATCATCAGAATTTGTTTTAAATCTAATATTTTTATTTTTAAAATATTTCTTTTAAATGTCTTGATAATCTGCTTTTTTGAAGATTATCTATATAGACATTATGGTGTGTTATTCTTTAATTTAATGTTAATGTGCTTTATCCAATATTCGAAAACATATGAAACAGATAACCTAGAAGATGCTTATTAAGCTTTGATTCCAGCTTTTAATTTCAATTTTAAAAATAAGTTTTATTTTCGTTTTATCCAGCACACTATACTTAGGCCTTTTAGCAGGGGTTGGGTAATCGGACGTTGTTATAGGAAGTAAATTTATTGTGTCCTTATTTATCTTAAAGATCTCTTGGGCAAATTCAAACCAGCTACATTGCCCCTCGTTACTATAATTGTAAATTCCATATAAGTCCATTCTGGGTAGTTGATTATTAACTTTAATCATTTTAATCAATGTTTCTGCTAAATCAATCGCGTTTGTTGGTGTTCCTATTTGATCATTTACTACAGAAATCGAATCTCTTTCGGATGCCAATCGCAACATGGTTTTCATAAAATTATTCCCAAATTTGGAATATACCCATGAGGTTCTAACAATGAAATGTTTCTCCCATGTTTTCTTAATTTCAAATTCTCCCTCTAATTTACTTTGCCCGTAAACTCCTGTCGGATTTGGAACATCTTCCTCAGTGTAAGGGGTTGTTTTATTTCCGTCAAAAACAAAATCGGTAGAAACATGAATCAAAACTGTATTGTGTTTTTTGCAAACTTCAGCTATATTCTTAGCGCCAATGGCATTATTTAGATATGCTTTTTCGGGTTCGCTTTCGGCTTTATCAACAGCTGTATATGCTGCTGCATTAATGCCATATTGAGGTTTATGTTTTAAGAAAACTTGTTCGCAATTCTCTTTATTAGATATGTCTAATTCTGAAGAAGAGCAAAAAACAAAATTAATCTCTGGGTAATTCTGTGCAATAAATTGCAAACTCTGCCCCAGTTGTCCGTTGGCTCCTGTAACTAAAACTACCATGCCTTTTTTGCATTTTCCAATGTTGGTTGTAATTTGTCTTTTTCAGAAATAATGAGATCATTAAAAGGAAGTTTCCAATCTATATTAATACTTTTATCATTGAAGATAATACCCCCTTCGCTTTCCTTGTTATAAAAATTATCGCATTTATAAAAAAACGTAGCTGTATCACTTAATACAATAAAACCATGTGCAAAACCTCTTGGAACGAAAAACTGTGTTTGTTTCTCTGCTGATAAAATCACGGATTCGTATTGTCCAAATGTTGGAGATTCGGGTCTTATGTCAATTGCCACATCTAATAATTCACCCTGAAGTACTCTAACTAATTTAGCTTGTGCATGTTCTCCTGTTTGATAATGCATGCCTCTTAAAACTCCTTTTGAAGAGAAAGATTGATTGTCTTGTACAAAATGAATTTGTTTTCCAATTCCTTTTTGAAAAGTTTTTTCATTAAAACTTTCCATGAAATAGCCTCTTTCATCTTGAATTATTTTAGGTTCAATAATAAAACAACCTTCCAATTTTGTCTGAATAAAATTCATGGTTTAAATCAAACTTAATAAGTATGTGCCGTATCCACTTTTTAATAACGGTTGGGCTATTTTTTTTAATTGTTCTGAATCTATAAAGCCCATTTTGTATGCTGCTTCTTCAATAGCACCTATTTTCAACCCTTGTCTATCTTCAATTACTTGAACAAATTGGCTTGCCTGCATTAATGAGTTAAAAGTTCCGGTATCGAGCCAAGCTGTACCTCTGTCAAGTATACTTACCTTTAGCTTTCCTCTTTTTAGGTATTCTTTATTAATATCTGTAATTTCTAATTCTCCTCTATGGCTTGGTTTTATGTTAGCTGCAATTTCTACCACTTCATTATCATAAAAATAAATCCCTGGAACAGCAAAATTTGATTTGGGCTTCTCTGGCTTTTCTTCAATGGAAATTACTTTACCTTCTTCATCAAAGTCAACTACACCATAACGTTCTGGATCGTGTACGTGGTAAGCATATATAATACCCCCTTCTGGGTTATTATTGGCTAATAGTAATTCTGATAATCCGGTTCCGTAAAAAATATTATCTCCAAGAACTAAAGCCACTTTTTCATTACCTATAAATTCTTTACCTATAATGAACGCTTCTGCTAAACCGTTGGGGTGTTCTTGAACGGCGTACTCAAATCGACATCCAAAAGATTTACCATCACCTAAAAGTTTTTGAAATAACGGCAAATCATGAGGTGTTGAAATGATTAATATTTCATTTATTCCAGACCACATCAATGTTGACAAGGGATAATAAATCAAAGGTTTGTCATAAATAGGCATTAGCTGTTTGCTAACTGCTAAAGTTAAAGGGTGCAACCTAGTTCCTGAACCTCCTGCCAATATGATTCCTTTCATCGAAAACTATTTTAATGCCATTTTAGCTGATTGTTTTTTGTAAAAATTTCTGAATAAACTAAGCCCCATAAAACAAAACATTAATAAAAAAGGTAAAACAAGTTTCATCTTTCCATTTATCCCTTTATTGTTTTTGATATTTAAGTCAACAGTATTCTTTTTAATAATTTCATCAAAATTAACTAAATCCATTCTTTGTGCTCCTAATTCGTTAACAAGATTATTTTTGGTTTGAATAATTTCGTTCAGTTGAGTATTTTCATTATAATATACTAATTTATCACTTTTTTGATTATCGCCAGTTGTTGAAGAAAATTGATTTAACAAAGTGTTTATTTGCTCTATAACCCCTTCACTTTGCTTCATCTTAATCTTTATATTGTTGATGTATGTTTTTTGAACATTTTGAAAATAGTCATTTTTATTCAAATAATCAAATATTGGATTAATCATGCTCTTGTTACTAACTATGTGTTTAGTTGTAATTTGAATAACATGGTGACCATAGTTTTTACTGGTAATTTTATCTTTTATCACTTTATTAATGTCCCCATCTTCAGATAATAATTTAACCAACTCGAAATTTTGTGTGTTTTGGGCATTATTTAATACGGTTGTGCTACTATTAACAAAATTGTATACATCAATTATTGGTTCTATTTCTATTTTTAATAAATTCTTTGGTTTTTTAATTCCTATAGATTTCAAGTAAACCGTGTCTCCTTCATTTATCTTAGATTCTAATAAATTTATTTTATTATATAAATAATCTGTACTTCCAAAATTTGGAGCAACAATCAATTCATGTTCATAAGTTGTTGAAGATTGATCTATGAAATATCCACCTATAATACCTACTATTAATAATGAAATTAAAATAAGAGCGTTCCTTTTTATAAATAAAATCCCTGTAAAAATCTTTGTTGAAATACCCTCAAAAAAATTACCTATTTTCTTTGAAATTTGTGATAAATCTATTTCTTGATTGTCTTTGTTGTTTTGAGATGTTTCGCTCATAAAAATATTTATTTTACGTTAAAAATTTGTTCTAGTATTTTAATAGTAATCAAGTAAGTTGGTTTTACTCCTGTGGTTCCTAAACCTCCTGAAGCCAGTGTACTTCCTGTTTCTAAAGGATTATCAGAAGCATAATAAGCATATCTAACCTTTACATTTGGATGAATGCTTTTTCTGATTTTGGAAGCCGATTGTATCGCCTTTTGATAGTAAGCCCCTTCCATTTCTAATCCTATAACTTCCCATGTCGACTCATGGAAAAATTTCAATAAGTCTCTATTTTGTAATGATGTTCCCAAAACAGTAACCATTGGACCCGCAAAAACCGGAATGTCATTGCCATGAAACATTTTAGCCGTTAATTCATTCTCAAATGGATAATTGTCTGCTGTACCTTCGTTTATATGGGCAGATGGTATCATTATATCACCTTTCCCTCCTTGCAAAATTCCTGCTTTACCCATGATTGAAACCGATTCTACATTCAAAAAAGTTCTGTTTTTGCCTTCTTTGTATGGTTTTAGTAATTCATCTATAGTTTCAAAAGCCTGCTCTCCAAAGGCATAATCCATAACTATTAATACGGGGGCTTCTTTTCCAATTTTTGCTTTTGGAAAACTTGATTTAGTCCAATCAATTTTAGCGGTATCAAATACCTGAACATCAATATTAGTACCCGATTGATCTGGCAGTGAAATCATACCGTGTTTTAGTGCAAAATCAACTACTTTATTTCTAACAGGATCAGCTCCTGATTTGCTTAATTCTTCATAAATAAAGAAATCCGATTTGTCTTTGTATTTGGGCCTTAAAACCGTAGTAGCAAAAATCGAATTCATCACACTATGCATATTGGCACTTATGATATGAATTGGTCTTTCTAATAAATTATTAGCCTTAAGTGTTTCTTTGATGTTATTCGCCCAAATTTCCCCATGAATATGATGCCCCAAACGCTCTCTCAAAATTGGACTGAAAGTAATCGTTCTTTTGTTATTGTCTACAATTTCTTCTATAGCCAATTTTCCTAACCAATAAATTACATGCAAAAAGCGATCTGGTTTTTCTTTGGTAGCAAATGAATCATATATATCTATCACTTCCGAAAAACTTCTTCCCAATACATTAGCAACATGTGAAAGTGCCCTTTCTTTTTCAATCTGAGTTAACTTGGTGTTTCTTTTTACTACTTCTTCTAGTTTTTCCCAATCTCTAGTCACCTCAACTTCAATATCATCTAGTAAAACTCTGTTTTTTATTTTGTGTGATTCTATGAAGATAAATGTTAAATGCGTCAAAATATCATAAATGTCTGAGCGTCCTCGAGTGATTTCCACATTCATTTGCTCATCATCAATACGATAACAGTTTCTTCTTCTTTTGGGCGGAACGATAGCTTGAAAATGGGATTTTGAATAGCCTTCATCTGAAGTTAAATTGATAAAACGACATTCTTCAATTCCTACCGGAAGTCTTTCAATAACATAAAGTAAACCGTTTAATTCTACTTTTTCTTCTGCAATGCTTCCGTAAATTTCAGGTCTTAGAGATAATAACGCCTCTCTTAGCGTTTCTCCTGAGACACCCATTGGTTTATAAAACCCTCTGTTAAATAAATGCCTCATGGTAATGTACAATCGTTCGATAGCTGCCGACGATTCTTGCGCCCTTGAGCGCGAAATGTTTTTTATTTCTTTCATCTGTTTTTGTTAATTCCTTTTCATTTGTCAGATGTAATTCGCCTTTGAGGTTTAAAACATTAAAGGCAAAATACTTTGGCTCATTTCATTAATTTGTTTTTCTAACCTGCAAATATAGGGTTTTATCGTTTAATTGGTTAACACCAAATTTATTGCGGGCTCATATACCATCATTTTATCCGAAGGATTGTTGATGTCTTGCTTAGTCTGTTTGTTCCATTTACCGCCAAAATAGGTGAATATAAATTCTCTTTGCACAAAATTATACAGCATAAACGGGTAATAGGTTTTTATAATTTTGGATTCATTATTATTGGTGTCTGTAATCGTTTTTTCTAGTTTGTTTTTTTCGATTATTAATTTTTCATAGCCGATGAAAATACCGTTTTTTGGCATTCTTAAATTCAAATCGGTTATATCAAAAAAAGTTTTCTTAACGCCCTTTTTTATAGAAACTATAAAATCTTTACTCAACAATTCCTCTCCTGGAAAGCCATCGTCAGTAACACTATAAAAATGAATTTTTACAGTAGCGTTTTCAATTTCACTATCCGTTAAAACCGATACTTGTTTGATGTAATTTGTCTTTTTATACTTAGCAATATATGGGAAGAACTTAGCGTCAATCTTTGGTCCGTTATCAAACGCTTGATAAGTTTCGTTTTTTACTTTTCCTATTTCCAATTCCCGAGTTTCAAATCGTTTGGGTGCAACCGTCACTTCATCCAATTTTAAAGCGTTTACTTTCAAAATTACTTTTTGAGCTTCATTGGCTTTTACAATTTTCTTCTCATATCCCAAAGCAGAGAAAACCAAATTTTTAGCTTCCGAAACAGTAATCGAAAATTCGCCATTTTCTTCTGATGTGGTTCCTGTGTTTTCAT
>CANJDA010000021.1 GCA_947472705.1 Flavobacteriaceae bacterium | reverse complement strand
CCTACTGCTGCTAAACCTGAGAATAAAGCAACTATTGTCATCATTATTAAATTTCCTTCTATATTCAAGGCTGGTAAACCCAAATGAGGAAACAAGAAAACCGCTGTGGCAACCATCATATAAAACTGAATCAAACAAATGATTAAGTACATAATTGTTTTACCAGCTATTACAATAATATTCGATACAGGATTCGTGCGCAACCTAACAAAAGTTCCTTGTGATTTTTCTTTAACAATATTGATTGACAATGGGATTACAATAAAGAAAATGGCAAATAATGTCCATGCTGGAAGGTTGTGTTGCACCGAATTTGGAATAATTTCTTTATTGTTAACTCTTGGCGCAATTTCTTTGAAACTAATAAAACTCTTTTGCTCAAATGTAGCACTTCCTTCTCCTAATTGCTGTTGGAAAGCGGTATATATAGAACGCGTTTCAATTTGAGAAATCATTTTATCGATAGAACTCATCACGGCATTTTTAAAGCTCATTTGCACCGCTGGATCAAAATAAAGTTTCACTTCTTTTTCTTTGACCAAATTGATTTTGTTTTTAGTAGCTAAAGAATCCGTGAGACCTAAACTGCTCACTATTTTTTCAACATTTTGATCGATTTTAAGTTGTAAATCGTTACTCAAATGTGATGGAATAACAATAGCCATTTGGTATTTCCCTTTAAAAACAGCTTCTCTAGCCATTGCCTCGGTAACCGTATCATTCTCTATCGTTGTTACAACATCGAAAATGTTGCTTTTTTGTAAATTATCGTAAACATTTTTAGAAACAGTTCCTTTATCGTTATCCACTAAAAGAATAGGGATTTTTGAATCGCTAACTGTCTTAAAAGTGCTGTCTTGAATTAAAGTAACCGTTATAATCAACACCAAAGGCATTACAAATAGTATCACTACACCGCCAAAATCTCTTTTTAACAACAGGAATTCTTTGTAAATTGACATTAATAATTTATACATCATCTCGCAATTCTTTACCGGTTAATGCAATAAAAACATCTTCAAGATTGCTACAGTTGGGTGTAGTGGCAATTAATTGGTTTGGAGTTCCTTGTGCATATATTTTACCTCTATCTACTATAGCAATATCGGTACAAAAATCTTGTGCTTCTGTCAAGTGATGAGAAGTGTAAATTATAGTGGTGCCCGATTGATTCAATTCTTTTAAATATTCGATTATAACATTTTTAGAATGTACATCTACACCAACCGTTGGTTCATCCAGAAAAAGGATTTTAGGCTCATGTAATATTCCAGCAATTAAATTAACTCGTCGTTTCATGCCTCCTGAAAACGATTCGATACGCTTGTCGGCAAATTTTAATAAGCCTAAAAAATCGAGGGATTCATTGATTTTTTGCTTCAAATCATCATTCTTCAAACCAAACATACTTCCAAAATACATCAAGTTCTCTCTGGCTGTTAATGTTGGATACAAAGCATATTCTTGAGGAACAACTCCAATGATTTTTTTTATATCATTAGCATTTTTAGCATAAGTCAAATTAGCTATTTCAAAGCTACCCGAAGTAGGTTTAATCAATCCACAAAGCATAGATATCAAAGTGGTTTTACCAGCACCATTAGGTCCGAGTAATCCAAATACTTGCTTCTCATATATATCCAAAGTAAAATCGCTTAGCGAGAAGGTATCTGCCTCTTTATAGATTTTTGATAATGATTTTATTTGGATTATTGGTTGCAAAATGGGGTTTAGCTAATAGCTGATTTTAATTTTTTAAAAAACACTTCTTCTCTATTGGCAATTTCCAAAAGCTCATCGGCAATAGTATTGTAAACATCTTCCTGAGTGCTTCTGTTTTTATATACCCTTGAAGCATTTACAGCAAAATCACGCCATAAATCTCCAATTATTGTCATCTCTTGAGATAAATCTTTTAGCTTTTCGTTTTCTAAAATAACGGAGGCTTCTTGCAAAAAAGCGGCATATATAAATCTAAATCCACCGCCACCAGTACCAATTTCTTCTTGCATTCTAACAATCTGTGCTAGATAATGATTGGCTTTTTTAATGCCATGTTTTGCAGGCCATTTTCTAATTTGCCTTGAAACGTATTTAATACCACTTACTCCTATTAAAGGCATTGGAGCCAGCATATCGCGACACGTATTTTTAATTCCCTTTGTAATAGCTTTTTTTAAATCAATATCTTTTGGGATATAAATGGGGTAATATATTTGACCTTTTGGGGCGAATGCTCCTTTGGCGAAACGTACTTTATTCAATTCAGCGTGAGTCAAAGTGGTTACATTTTCCATCACGGGATCGCTGATGAGATAATCGGTTGCTGTTTTTCCATAAACAACTAAATTGTGTGCATTGAAATGGAAGCGGTATTCATCGGGGAAGTAGGTCAAATTGTATACTCCCACTTGCAAACCTGAAGGAATGTTGTTTTTTAAATTTTCATCTAAAGCCTTATTGGCACTCTCTTCGTTTGAAAATTTTTGTCTTTTAATTTTTAATCCTAATCGATTGGCTAGTTTATTAAAAATAGAACCTGGCATCGGTCTATAACTTATAGCTGGGGCATGATTGACTTTTAAAAATGGTAAGTAAACAAAGAAAAGCCCTGAACCAATTCCGAATACCATGGGTTCACTAATATTCAAACCATTGTGTTTTAACAAATTGGAAGCTACTCCATTTTCACAATGTGCCGATTGATGATGTGTGAAATTGGTTTCCATTATTTTGTTTTAAAATTTTTTAAATCTTCTATAGAGAGATCAAAAGCAGTTGCATATTTGTTTACTATTTTATCACTTAACCCTGCAAATACTCTAGGTTTAAAATGTCTTTTAACTCTCCATTGCCACATTCCAACATAACTTGCTAGAATTCCGATATCCATTCTATTTACTTCCATAAAGTATACTATAGGACTAGCTTCATTATTTTCGACTTGTGATTTTGCAAAAGCTACTCTTTCGTTTATGTCTTCAATTGAATTAGTAAGTGCAATGGTTTTAGGCTCCCAACCCGTACTTAATGCCGTGGTATAATTGCCTTTTTCATCTAGGGCATAAACCAACTCTTTCATATTGTTGTTGGAAAGGTTGCCTTTGTCTTGTGGTACTTCTTCTTGTTTCATATTTAATCAACTTTCTAAAGTAGTATTCTCTTGTATGAAAAGATTTATTTCACCTTCTAACAATAGTACTTCCCCAAGATACGTTTTACAATTCATCGTACAAAGACTATAAGAATCTGTAACGAAACTAGAAACTAAGAATGCTTTGGCAATTATTATGTCACCCACTTTAGGTAGAGTGTGTATTTTTAATGTTTTTATAGCACTTATAAAACCAACTACATTTACGCCTTCTTTATCATTACAATTTTCATCTATAAAATAATCTTTGGCTACTACAGAAGAACAAGTTTGCGCCATGTTTTCTATTAATCCGGCTTCGACAAGGGTATTGTTTTCTATAAAAATACAATTTTCTTTAATTTCAAAATTGGTTTCAACAGTTTCGTTGTCCATTTTTAAAACGAAATCTACCATTAACATTGGATTACGATGTGGTAAATATCTATTAATTTCGACTGGATTATTATTTTCCATTGAACTACTAAAATTATTTTGCTAAAACAGTCTTCATTTGACCGGTTGCTATTTCAATATCGTTTAGTGTGGTAACAATATCAACCAATGTAATGCCTCCAAACTCCTGTAAAATGGAAACGGTGGTTTTTATTTCTTCGTTAAGTTTTGGGAGTTGTTTTATTTCAATGTCTTTAATAGAACCTATATATCCTGTTGGTGCTTTTTCCTTTCTTAAATAAAACTGGTATCCTGTATGCAAGGCCACTGATTGTGCCATATGCTCAATTAAACCTGATTCCATAAAACTACCGTTTTGAAAAAAAACAGCATCGCTTGGTATAGTAAAGCCCGACTTTAAAGAGGTTTCTGAATAGTCATAGAGTGTATCTACCATAACAAATGGGAATCGCTGCGGAATTAAAGTTTCAACAAAATCCTTACCACCAATTATATGCTCCATATTTCTCTCTATTAGCAAACAGTTAAAAAAGCATAGGCATAAGAAAAACGGCCACTTTCAGGTACTGATAAAAGTATTTTTTCTCCTTTTTTAAGTTTGCCTGAATTCATTAATTCTTCTAGAGCCAAATAAATAGAAGCCGCTCCAACATTACCAACATGAGCAAGGTTCATAAACCATTTATCCATTGGAATGTCCATTCCTTTATCTGCTAATGATTTGTGTAATCCTTTTACAAAAAAATGAGAAGAAACGTGTGGCAGAAAATAATTTATCTGATCAGCAGTAACATTATTTTTAGCTAATGCTTCTCCCATGCTTTGAGAACCTTTATCTAAAATAAATTCATCTAAAAGTTTGACATCTTGTTTAATTGCAAAAATAGACTCTTTTAACCATTGATCGGGAGTATAATCATTCCAAGGTTTAATTTCACCACTTTCTAATTTGTCACCACCAGCATACATACAGGTTTCTAATTCGTGTGCGTATGAAAAGGCTTCCATCCATTCAATTTTAAGAGAAATGGCACCATTGGGTTTGTTTTCTAATAAAAATGCTCCTGCACCATCCGATAACATCCAACGTAAAAAATCTTTTTTGAAAGCTAATATTGGTCGCTCTTCTAGTTTTTTTAAATTGACTACTTCGTTTTGATATTTGGAAGACATCATCCAGGAAGAGATTTTTTCTGAACCCGTACAAACAGCATTTTGGGTACTTCCTGTTTTTACTGATAGAAAGCCAAATTTTAACGCACTCATACCTGCACAACAAACTCCAGAAGCAGAGTTTAATTCGATGGATTTGTTTTTTAACAAACCGTGAACCATAGAAGCATGAGAAGGTACTACTACATCTGGGGTTGCAGTACCACACGATAGTAACTCCATATCATGAGCTGTAAAACTATCGTCAAATAATCCCTGAATGGCATTGGCTGTTAAATCGGAATTATTATGGGTGCTATTACCATTTTTATCAATTGCATAATAGCGACTAACAATTTTATTATTTCTTAAAATAAGCCTTCTAGCTTTGGACGTGGTCTCATTTATTAATCCTAAATAACTTTCCATTTCGTCATTAGACACGGCTGTATTTGGTAAATATTTGGCCGCTTTTGTAATGTATACATCAAACATAGTTAGTCTAATTTATTCCTTTATAGTATTGTATTTCTTTTTTAATTTTTTGAATCTTAAACGGGTAAATAAAAAGGTGCAAGATATAAACTATAGGCGAGATTAGCCATATAGCAAGCAATAAATAAACATTAAAAAATTTCAGCCATTTTTCTCTTGATTCTTTCTTGCTAATAATAAGGTAGGCCCATTTTGAAAATATTTTATTGGCCGTCTTATCTACCGTTACAAGGTAAGGACTTATTCGTACCGCATCATTTTCTACTAATTTTTGTTGCAAACCATCATAGTTGTTTTTTTGCAAAGCAGCTAAAATTAATTCGCCAAATTTCGATGACTCACTAATATCTTTTTCGGAAACCCCTGGTAATGGGAATATCCCTAAATATTTCTTTTTCATTCCGGTGAACATCCATTCTACAATGGTAATGACACTTATTAAATTTCCAACTCTATCTACTAGCGCTATATTCCCAACCAGAATTGCTTTGTTTTGTTTTAATAATTCTTTGACTTTTTCTTGAGCCATTACCCACATATTCCTAGAACCGTTAATAGTTACCACTGGAGTAGTGCTTAAAATTCTTTTTGCTTCCTCACTCTTTAAAAATGAGTTTACCGGAATTGAAGGTGTTAAATACCAAACTTGATAATGTAAAAGCACTAAATCAAATTTAGTATTCATTATTTCTTCGGAAACAGGTTGTAATGGAGAAGGTATTTGCAAAAAAGACTCGGGAAAAGCACCAAAAAAAGATTTTTTATCCCATGGAAAAGGGAAAGGCTTTTGCAATTTAATTTCATGGAAGTGAACCGTAATACCCTCTACATTCAAAAACGGCATTGCTATATTTTTAGCAATAGACTTTAATTGTCCCGATTGTGAATAATAAATAATAAGAACATTCTTCATTTACTTGAAATTTAAAAGGTGCAAAAATAACTTAAATAAATTACTATTTATTAGTAATCAATTCTATTTTTTTTGATTTATGCTCTCTTTTTACATGAACCCAATCAGGCCAAGTTGATTCATCCTCAGCGTCATAAATACGCAATTTTTGATTTTCATCTTCTATTAGTAACTCCGTTGAATTACATCCTAAAATTGTTGCTGCTGCAGCTACTCCCGAATGTGTTGCACCACCTACTCCGTGAGAAAGTGTACTGGCACCACAAAGGAATAAGTTATTGATTTCGGATTTGTTTTTAAAAGCAAAAGGCCCTACTTGATTTAACGTTTTTTCAGTACCATATACATTTCCTCGAGTAGAGTTTACATAAAATTCATTCGTTTTAGGTGTACCTAATTCAGCTTGAACAATATTTTGCTTGGCACCAGGAATAACTTTTTCAAGATTATTCATCAATTTATTGATTACTTTCTCTTTGAAAATGGCATACTCCTCCGTACGATAATCTTCTAAACCATTGAATTCATTCAAACTATCATAATTAACATAAGTTACTATTTCAAAATTATGATACCTACCATTGAAACTTACTGGATCTTTCAAAGTGGTACAGCTTATAAACACAGCAGGAAATGATTCTCCTTCTGTAATTGTACTATTCATCAAGTCATTAAAATTAGCATCGTCGTTTTCATCTTTCATCATCCAAATATTACCCGAATCAATTCCGTATTGGGTAACATCCATATCCAAGGTTAAAAATAAAATTAGGGAAGTAACCGAATATTTTGTCTTTTCTAATTTCTTAATCAATCCTTTACTCAGATTTTCTTTTCCAATTAAATCTAAATAGGTAATGGTTGGATCGGCATTAGACACTATATTTTTAGCATATAGGGTTTGGCCGTCTTTGAGCTGAACACCTATGGCTTGCTTATCTTTTATAATGATTTTTTCTACCGCTTGTTTTACTCTTACTTCACCTCCATGGCGCTTTATGCCATTGGTCATAGCTTTTACAATACCGCCACCGCCACCCATGGGGTAAAAACCTCCATCAAAATAATGTGCCATTACCGAACAATGTACAGGAAAACAAGCTCTATTTGGGGAAAGACCATGATCGCCACATTGCACATTTAAAAGGGCTTTAAGCAAAGGATCTTTTATATGCCAACCGATAACTCTTTTTAATGGAAATAACGAAAACTTACCAAAATGCTTGGTTCTAAAAGGAACCGTTATTTTTTGCCAAAACCCTTTTAATTTGGGAATTAACTGCAATTCATAATTTACCCTTTGAATTAGAGTAAGGTATTTGATAATGTTTTTTTCTTCTTTTGGGAAACGTTCTATTAGGCTTTTGCTTAAATTTTCAATACCCGATGGAAAATTAAAAACTTCCTCTCCAATCATGCCATGCTCATAGGCTTGTTTATTCATTCTGAAAAAAACCATGTCATTGGCAATTCCGAGACCTCTATACAATTCATTGGTAGATTGTCCTTCATCTATCAAACCTACATAGTGAACACCCGGACTGAAGCGTTGTCCATTTAGGGTAAAGCTATGACTCCAACCACCAGGCACGTAATGTTGTTCGAGTACTACTACTTTTTGACCTGCTCTTGCCAAACAAATGGCTGTAGCCAAACCGCCAACTCCCGAACCTATAATAATAGTGTCAAATTCTTCCATAGTTTTTAAATTGTTTTTACAATACAAAAACTGAATTGTAATTTAACGTTCTCTTCTATTTATTGATTTCCTAATTTCCCCCAAAAATCAAAATAATTGAACCATTGTAAAGGGTATTTTTTTAGTATAGACTCTACACTTTCGGTATAAGCTTTTAGCAATCCTTTTTCATCTCTATGCTTGAAGGGGATTTCTCTAGTATATAAGTGATAATGCATGTTTTTGTCTTTCATTACATACACAAAAACAACGGGGACATTTAATCTTGAAGCGATAAGGAAAGGACCGGCAGGAAAATTAGCTTCTTCACCTAATAATTTTTCCTTTAATGATTTTACTCCTTCAAAATACCTATCACCCGTAAAACAAACTAATTCATTTCGTGCCAAAGCCGCATTGATATCAAAAATATGAGACAAATCGTCTTTAATCAGTATGGTTTTTATACTTGGCTTTTTTGAAATGGTTTCAAGGTATTTCTTAATCGCGGAATGCTCTAAATCGGTGGTTACCAAATTGATTTGAAAATTCATGTCAATTTCTCCAAAGAAATGCTCCGCTATTTCAAAATTACCAACATGGGCACTGATAAGAACCCCACCTTTTTTTTCGCGCAATAGCTTTTGCAAAATTTCGACACCATCAAACTCGTAAGTAAACTTGTTTCGCATTCCCGAAGAAATGGATACTTTATCCACTATGGTTTGTCCAAAAGTATAATAACTCATAAAGACCATTCTTTTCGATTTGAAATAAGAATAGCCTAAACGCTCTTTGAAATAATAAAATATGGATTTATTACTCTTTTTAAGGAAAAGAAAATAATAGGATGCAACAAAATAGAGAATAAAATAAGCACCTTTTATACCCGTTTTTTTAATAAAAAAAACAAATATTTTGTATCCTAAAACCGTTCCTTTAGATTTTCCATCCCATTGACTCATCAATTAGACTTTAACTTTTAACTTATTTTCTATTAAGTCATAGAAGTTTTGAAAAGAAACAATTCCAACGAAGTCAACTTCAACTAATTTTACTCCAAAATTGGATTCAATAGAAACTACTAAATCAACATAATCTAAACTATCTAATCCTAAAGTATCTTTTAAATTTGCGTCTGGCTGAATATCATCTCCATCAACTTCAAATTCTTCAACTAAAAAGTGATTAATTTTTTCAACTATTTCTTCTCTGCTCATTACTATTGTATAAATTTTTTAACTATTAATGCCGAATTTGTTCCTCCAAATCCGAATGAATTCGACAAAAATATATCAATTTTTTTATTTAAAGTTGTTTTAACTAAATTTAATTTCGCAGCATCTTCATCTGGGTTATCCAAATTTATGTTTGGAGCAATAAAGTCGTTTTGCATCATCAAAGTGGAATAAATTACTTCACTAGCACCTGCCATCCAGCATTCATGTCCTGTCATTGATTTGGTGGAACTAACATGGGGATTGCTTTCGCCAAACACTTCAAAAATAGCTTTGGCTTCATTACTATCTCCCACAGGTGTTGATGTAGCATGAGCATTGATATAATCAATTTCGCTTGGTTTTACATTGGCATCATCTAGAGCTCTTTGCATAGCAAGTGACGGACCTTCAACATTTGGAGTTGAGATATGACCTCCATTTGAAGAAAAACCATACCCCACTACTTCGGCAAGTATGGTAGCTCCTCTTTCTATTGCTGATTCATAGGATTCCAAAATTAAGGTAGCACCGCCACCACTTGGAATTAATCCGTCTCGATTAGCATCAAAAGGTCTTGACGCTTTGGTAGGTTCATGTTCTCTAGGAGAAAAAACACCTAAACCATCAAAACTACTCATCGCATACTTATTGATTTCTTGCGCACCACCACAAATGATGATGTCTTGAAATCCGCTTTTAATTAAAAAATAAGCCAAACCTATAGAGTGTGAACCACTGGCACAAGCTGCACTAATGGTTAGATTGATTCCTCTTAATTTAAAAATGGTAGAGAGGTTCATGGTTATGGTGGAATTCATCGACTTGAAAATAGCACCTGAACCAATTAATGCCGTATCCTTTTTTTCTCGTATGATATCCGTTGCTTCTATAATGGATTCTGAAACACTATCATTACCATACATGATACCTACTTCTCTATGATCAAAAAAAGAATCGTCCATATTGGCATTTTTCAAGGCTTCTATAGTAGCCATATAGGCATATTCGGTTTCTTCGCCAAGACTAATTCGTTGTCTTCTTGAAAGCATATTTTTTAAATCGGGCTTAGGAACCATACCTGTTAAAGCCGATCGAAATCCAAACTCTTTTCGTGTTGGATCAATTACAATTCCTGATTTACCATTATATAGTGATTCCTTTACTTCATCTAAAGAAGTTCCTATGCAGGAGTAAATTCCCATTCCCGTAATTACAACTCTTCTATTCATTATCTGGTACTATTTAATTTAAGAATAAATTCCCCCATTAATATTGATAATTTCACCCGTAATATAACTTGCTTTTTTTGAAACCAAAAAACTTACCAAATCAGCCACTTCTTCGGCTTCACCAAAACGATTAACTGGAACCATTTTTATAAGTTCTTTTTCATCAAGGTTACTGGTCATATCAGTTCTAATAAAACCTGGTGCCACCGCATTTACTGTAATATTTCTTTTGGCTACTTCTTGTGCTAACGCCTTTGTTGCAGCAACAACAGCTCCTTTAGCCGCTGAATAATTGGTTTGACCAGCAGTTCCTTTTACTCCAGAAACCGATACCATATTTACAATACGACCGTACTTGTTACGCAACATTTTTTGTATAAAAAAATTAGTTACGTTAAAGAAACCATTCAAAGTGGCATTGATAACACTGGTCCAATCTTCTGGACTCATCCACATAAACAATCCATCTTTGGTAATTCCCGCATTATTAACAATAACCTCTACGATACATTCGGGGTTGTTTTCTTGCCAGTTGGTTAAAACCGATTTTACTTCTTCAAAATTTGAAACGTCAAAAGCTATTATTTCACCTGTGCCGCCATTTTGTATAACTTCTTCTAAAGTCTTTTCGGCTGCTTCTTTATTAGAATGATAATTTATTAAAATGTGATACTCTGAATCGGTTGCTAATTTTTTACATATAGCACTTCCTATTCCTCTTGAACCACCGGTAACTAAAGCACATTTCATAGTTGTTTTTTTTTATTATTTTTTAAATGGCTCTGCATTTTCAAACCACTGGTTGCCTAATAATTGACCGTCTGTTTTCAGATAGCCCCATTTGTCTTGATATTTAATTCGGGCCAAACCGTTTACAAATCCTTTTTCATCATCTTTAAAAACAGAAAAGATACCTCCAGCTGTTATTACATATTGTTGTGGAATGACTATTTTACCTGTGGTATTAATAAATCCCCAATCTTTGTCTTTTACAGGAGCTAAGCCATCAGGGCTAAATACTTCTGCATCATTAAAGTTTGGTTCAATAACGGTTTCTCCTTTTTTATTGATATACCCCCATTTTTTTCCAATCATCACTGGAGCCAAATCTTTAATGAAGGCTTTTGCTTTATCAAATTTTGGTTCAATTATCCAATTCCCTTTAGTATCAATAAACCCTATTTTATCGTTTTTTCTAGCATAAGTGACATCTTGAGATAAGAAATCCCAAATTTTATCTGCCCCCTCAACAGCTTTAAACTTACCCTCAATCACTAATCCAAATGAGGTTCCGTTTTTAGCCCAAGTTACGTTCTTAAAGTAATTTCCAATTTCATCATACATTATTTCTACCACCACTTTACCAGTAGTATCAATAATTCCCCAACGTCCATTGTTTCTTACTCTGGCAAAACCATTTTCGAACGATTTTATCACTTCGTATTTTGGTTCTACCACAACGGCCATTTTATTGTTGATTAAGCCTGTTTTATCACCTTGTTTGATAAATGCTACACCATCTTCAAAATCATATACTTTATCAGAACTTGGTGCAGCTTGAACAGCCCCACTTTTGTTGATATAAAACCATTTTTTATCTTTGGCTACCACACAAATTCCGTCATGAAAATATTTAGCATCGTCAAAAGTTGCTGGAATTACCGTTTCTCCTTTTGCATTAATAAATCCCCATTTGTCATTTTCTTCTACTGCGGCTAAACCTTCAGAAAAGTTTTTGGCGGTTTTATATTGGGGTTGAATTACAAATTCCCCAGTTTTTGAAATGTAACCGAATTTACCCTCTTTTCTAACTAAGGCAAATTCTTGTGCATTGGTATATTGAGCAAACAATACTAATAACAGTGATACTATTTTTTTCATATCTTCTAAAAATTTAATTATTAAAAAGCAAATTACTAAAAATTCATTAAATACTCTTTTACTTTTTGTACAAAAGGATACATGACTTGGTCTTTTTCAAATCTAGGAATAATGACGCGAATATCATCGTATATTTTTTTGGTAACCGTTGATATTTTATCTTTCTGTTCTAAATAATCAATCGCTTGTACTATAGTGATTAACTCTATAGCCAACACTTCGTAGGCGTTTTCAATTACCTTTGCCGTTATAACAGCAGCATTGGTTCCCATGCTAACAATATCTTGGTTGTCGTTGTTGTTAGGAATACTATGAATATACATAGGGTTGGACAACATTTGATTTTCAGCCGTTGTAGAAGTAGCCGTAAATTGGACGCCTTGCATTCCGAAATTAAATCCAAGGGTGCCTAAGTTGACAAACGGCGGAAGTATTTCATTGATTTTGGAGTTTAGCAAATAATTCAATTGACGCTCTGAAAGCATGGTTAACTTGGTAATTACGATTTTAAGTTTATCCATTTCTAGTGAAATGTAATCGCCATGAAAATTACCCCCATGGTATACATGCTTATTTTTTACATCAATAATAGGATTGTCGTTAGCCGAATTAAATTCGTCTTCTAAAATAGTTGCTACATTGTTGATGGTATCCAAAACGGGTCCCAATATTTGAGGCACACAACGCAAGGAATAATACTCCTGAACTTTTTCTTTAAAAACTTCTTCTGTATTATCTCCTGAGTATAAATGGTCTTCTCTTTTACGAATCAAAGTACTATCCGCAAGATTAGCACGCATTTTTGTGGCTACTTCTCGCTGTCCTTTGTGGTGTTTAGTATCATTTAATTCCGAGGAAAAGTGATCGTCATAGGCTTGAACCATTTCGTTAATGGCACAAGAAAATTTAAGCGACCAATCTAAAAGCTTCTTAGCATGAAACACATTTACCACACCAATTCCTGTCATTACCGAAGTACCATTCATTAAAGCTAAACCTTCTCTGATTTCTACTTTAATAGGTTCTAGGTTTTCTAAAGCAAAAACCTCTTGGGTGGCTCTTCTTTCTCCTTTATAAAAAACCTCTCCCTCCCCTATAAGCACTAAGGCTAAATGAGCCAATTGCACTAAATCGCCACTAGCTCCTACTCCACCATGTTCAAATATTAAAGGTGTAATATCTTTATTTATTAATTCCTTCATTAAATGAATTAAAGAAGGATGCACTCCCGAATTACCCAAAGAAAGTGTATTCAATCGCGCTAATATTGCTGCTTTTACACAAACAGGGCTCAAGGGTTTACCCGTGCCCGAAGCATGACTTCGAATCAAATTGTATTGCAGTTGTATTTGATCTTCTTCGTTAATACGATATTGAGCCATAGGTCCAAAACCAGTATTAACCCCATAAATAATCTTATTAACCGAAAATTCTTTTAAAAAATCAAAACTTTCTTTTACCCTGTCAGATACCGCATCACTAATCGCCACTTGGTTATTGCCAAATATTATAGATTCAAATTCCGTTAGGCTTAAATATTCATTTAAAGTACTCATGTATTCTTTTTATTATCCCAGTTTGATTTTTTTTATTAAAATAATAGTAGTTATTTTGTCGGTGGCAAATGTAAGGTATTAATCATTTATATAAAAAAATATGTTAAAGGAGTTTGTAGATGTTCTAATTATTGGCGCAGGCCCTTCTGGATGTGTCTCCGCATCCCACTTACACAATAATAATATTAAGGTTAAAGTAGTCGAAAAAACGAAATTTCCTCGACTTGTGGTTGGTGAAAGTTTAATTCCACGCGTAATGGATCACTTTGACGAAGCTGGTTTATTTGAAAGTCTTGACGCGATGAATTTTGAAAAAAAATTAGGAGCACGTTTCATCAGAGGAGAAGAAATATGTGTTTTTGATTTTAGCGATAAATATTCTGAAGGTTGGGATTGGACTTGGCAAGTGCCAAGAGCTGACTTTGACAATACTATGGCGCAAGAAGTGGTTCGAAAAGGAATTGATTTAGAATTTGAATCAGAAGTAATCTCGGTTACTTTTGAAGGTAAGAATTCAATAACAGTAGTAAAAGACGTGAATGGTACTTTAAAAGAAATTCATGCCAAATTCATTATTGATTCTAGTGGATATGGTAGAGTTTTACCTCGCTTGTTAGATTTAGACACTCCGTCAAAACTTGACCCCCATTCCTCTATTTTTACGCATGTGGTTGATGTAAACAGACCCGAAGGCGAAGAAGGAACTTTAATTTCTTTTGATATTTTAGAAACACAAGTTTGGCTATGGGTTATTCCGTTTTCTAATGGCAATACGAGTCTTGGTGTAGTGGGTCCAACTGATTTTATCAATTCTCTTTCCGAAAACAAAGACAATGTAGAGGCCTTGCAAAACGCTATCAAACTGTCTGAGTATTATATTAAACGTTTTGGTGGGGTTGATTTTATGTTTGAACCCGTTAAATTAGAAAACTATTCTCGTTCGGTTAAGAGTATGTATGGCGATGGTTTTGCATTAACTGGAAACAGCTCTGAATTCTTAGATCCCGTATTTTCTTCTGGAGTAGCCTTTGCTACCGAATCGGGGATGCTGGCTGCTAAACTGTACATAAAAGAATCACAAGGCATCACTGTTGATTGGGAACAAGAATTTACTGGCTATATGCGACGTGGTATTGGTGTTTTCACCACTTATGTAAAAGAATGGTATACGGGTAATTTACAAACTTTATTTTTCCATCAACCAGAAGATCCAGATGTGAAAAGAAAAATATGTGCTGTCTTGGCAGGTTATGTTTGGGATGAAACCAATCCTTTTGTGAAAAAGCATGACAATGTGATCAAGAATATGGCCTATGTCATTAATAGCGAAAAAGAAGACGCAAAAAAAAGCCTTAGTTAATACTAAGGCTTTTTTTTATTTGTTTACTTCTTATTTTGTTTTCTTAAGAATAAAACTAGCTAACGATTTACCTGTTTTAGCAAAACCTTCACCAATTCTAGACTCATTGCTAAAATTGTTTCCGTATTGATCACCAGGAGCATCTTTAGTAGAAATCTCTAACAATACATTTGATTTGTTTGCTGTTTCAACAAATTTCAAAGTGGTTGATACTTTTGCTGGTTGTTTCATTACCATTGCATCCCACCCTGGAAAAATCCAAGTAGCTTCAACGATTAAAGTGTATTTTGCAGTACTCAAGTCTTGTTGGAACGATAAATCTTTATCCTTTTTAGCCAATACAATATTTACCAATTCTAAAAATTTAGGCTCCCAAATAGTTGCTTTAGCGCCTTCCCATTTCTTTTTCCAAATATCGCCAACACCTTTGTTTTTGTCGTTAAGTTCTTTTTGTCTGTCAGCAATATATTGTGCCTCTGTTTTGTTTTCTTTCAAAAGCGTTAATTTGCTATAATCAAATTCGATGTTGATAGCTGTTTGACCGTTTAAGAAAGCGAAATCTCCTTTTTCAATTTCCATTTTTTGAGCCGTAATAATTGTAGACACTAACATTACAGCCAATACAAGTACTTTTTTCATTTTATTTAATTTTTTGATTTAGCCCCAAATATATAAATTCTATGTTTCAGAACAGTATTGTCTTATAAATAAATTGTAAAAAAACAATTTGGCTTACTTCACTTCGTGATAGATGGGACAAAACACAGCACACTCTGTATTTATCTATTGATTGTAACCATTTAACTATATATAAATGCTAATCAACGAAAACAACAGAATATCGGTTTTCATTAAAATTAAATTTGTTCACTATTAAAAATGGTTTGTCAAATCAATTTATGCAATGAAGCTTGTAGCCTTAATTAAAAATGGCTTGAAAGGATAATAATAATGATTAACAACATTTTTATAAGAATGAAAAACAGAGCAAAATATGGGAGTATAAAAGGAGGCCGCTTGATATTGCATGTGCTAAACAATAAAGCCATACACTTAAAAAATATAAGCTGTGTAATTATAGCGCCTATAAAACTAAATCTAAGAAATCTGATAGATTATATGTTTTCCAATCACTATTATTTTGTTATTTTTTTAGAAAACGAAAAACAAGTGGAGTTTACATTTTCAAAAAAGGAATTAGAAAATGCCAAAACTTTTCAAAAAAGAATTGTAAAACAAAAAATCAGCGAGAATAGTAAGTATTATGAGTGACTTACCAAAAATACTGGTTCACGATAACTCAAAAGGTTTCTTGAACATGTTAAAATACAAATACCGAAATAGGTTTGAAATAGAATTTTTAAATATTGAGCATTTAGACGAATACAATTTTGATGATTATGACTATGTGTTTTTTATAGTAAACAGAGAATCCGACATTAAAAACTTTATTTATATATACTACAAATCGGTTACCATTTTTTTGGGAGTAACCAACATAAATCAAGAAGACTATTTTACAAGTAAATACGATGTTATTCCTATAAATTTATTTTTGCCTAAAAAAGAATTGTTTAAATACATAGACTATAAACTTAAAATGATCACTATACAGATGACTAACAGCTAATCTTTGCCTCTTTCCTTATGTAATTGAGGAATTCTTAATCATCCCTTACGAATAAAAAGATTAGCTGTTTACAATCTTCGTTAGGAAGTTTTTATAAGTTGTTTTATTTCAGCCGCCTAGTAGTACTAGGCGGTATTATTTTATACCTCTATTGAGTACTTGAGATCTTTTCAACCACCCCGTCACCACTAAAGAAAGAATACCTGACTCCACTGGCAATACTCCTCTTACTATCAAACCTAATCTAGGAAGAACCACCCCGTCTCCGATTGCATCGGAGCCACCCCTCCTTGAAAAGGAGGGGAGCCTTTTTGACTCTTTTTAAAAAGTTACTCTCTTTATATAATTGAGGGTTTTATTATTTTTTGATACAAGGATTTATAAAAGTGAAAAATAAGAAAAACTAAATTATTAAGACAAACACAGCTCCCCTCCTCGTTGAGGAGGGGTGGCAGCCGAAGGATGACGGGGTGGTCACTCTTTCAAGGAGGGGTGGTTTATCTCCACAAAAAAAAGGTTACCCTCCCGGACAACCTCTTTTCATTACTAACCCATTAATTCTTTAACCATGAACGATTTACTATATACAATTTTCATGCCAAAATTTGGTAAGGTGGATATCTGTTGGGAGTTTTGAAGTAACAGCTTCTCGATACATTTTGAGCAAGCTCAAAACACTCGAAGTGACGGTTATATTATGTTCGTCAGTTCGAGTGGTTTTCACGAAGTGAAAATTTTATCGAGAACCCTCGTGCAAAGAAAGCTTCTCGATACATTTTGAGCAAGCTCAAAACACTCGAAGTGACGGTTATATTATGTTCGTCAGTTCGAGTGGTTTTCACGAAGTGAAAATTTTATCGAGAACCTTCACTTAACTAAAATCCTTCTTTGCTAATTTCACTAAAGCATCATAATCTCCATTAATTAATGCTTCTTTCTTTGCTCTTGACCATTTTTTTATTTGCTTTTCTGTTTCAAAAGCCAGGTTAATATTGGTAAATTCACAATAATATACTAACGAAACAGGTCTTCTCTTAAAAGTATAACAATCGGAAAAATAACCTACTTCGTGACGGAATATTCTTTGTTCTAAATTACTGGTAACACCCGTATAATAGGTGTTGTCTGAACATTTTAGAATATATACATAGGATTGTTTCATGTAATAAAAGTAAGAAAAATAGCTTTATAATATTACTAGTTTTTAAAAAAAAACTAACTCTTAGTTACTTAGGCTTCTCGATACTATTCCGATTGTATCGGAATCACTCGAAGTGACGGTTATATTATGTTCGTCAGTTCAAGTGGTTTTGCGAAGCAAAATTGACACGAGGCGAAACCGACTGCCGAAGACACACGAGCGAAGCGACGGGATAACCACCCCGTCTCAGCAAGCTGAGCCACCCCTCCTCAACGAAGAGGGGAGCTTTTACCTCTTTATTTTAAAACTATTATTTATTATTTACTAGACTAATTAATAGTAGTTAAATAAGTAAAACCAAAACAATAAGACAAACGCGGCTCCCCTCCTCGTTGAGGAGGGGTGGCATCCGAAGGATGACGGGGTGGTCCCTTTTCAAGGAGGGGAGCTTTTAAGCTTCTTTATTTTAAAACTATTATTTACTAGACTATTTAATGGTTAAACCGAGACCAGATAACCCAAAAAAAAAGGCTGCTATATAAGCAACCATCACTTTAAATGTATAAATTTATCTATCAGTTATTTAGTTTGTTATCCCAATTCCAGGCTCTGAATTTCAAGTACGTCATACGCTCTTTGGCGATGGCCTCTATAAGTGGTTTGGCATAGTAATATTTCCCTCCAAATTTTAAATACGGCACCACCTCTTTCTTACGCCAACGTTGTAATGTTTTGTCACAAACTTTAAAAATTTGTTTCATATCCGCATTGTCAAAATAATACGTTGGTATTGGGTTGTCGTGAGCCGTTGATTCCATAATGCTAACTTTTAAGAGGGTTACTATTATTTACACTTTTCTAGATTTAAAATTAAGTAAGCTATACATTACAAATGCTGTGCCAAACTTTTTCCGCTTCCAAAAAAGGGTTATTGGCAGGACGCTCCAAGCCACATCCTGCCTACCCTTAGCCCCATTTTACGGAGTTACAATCACAGCACCCAAAGCACTACTGGTGGCCGCATTTTTATGGTCGGCGGTGGCGGCACCTAGCCAACATTGCACTTCTATCCCACTAAAAAAAGAAGGTAGTGTTACCCCTAGTACGGTAGCAGCACGAGTTGCTGTATCCCATTGGGTATAATACAAGCCGGTAGAAGGCGCATAAATCACCAACACTATGGTGTCGGTGGCCTTAGCCTCACCTTGCCCGCTGTTGTCTTCCCAGCTAAACTCAAGCTTATTAGTGCCCAAAGCCACTACAGCTGGGTTTTGCACCCCTGGCAAATCGCCTTTGCTGATGATGACTTTGGTGTAGTCAATCACAAAATCGGGGTCTTGGTACACTAACGCTTCTTTTAAGTGATAGGACAAGGCTTGGTTGAGCCTGCTTTGATCGCCACTTTTGTGCCCAAAGAACTTGTTCAACACTGGGTTTAGAGGTGTTAAAAAGCCTGTGGCAACCAAAAAGCGTTGCCGCTGCAACAGCTGTGTTTCGGTAGGAGTGCTTTTGGTCTTTTTGGGTAAAGAGCGTAAAATGTCTTTCCCACGCCAGTTGGCTCCTACTACGGTTCCTACTTTGCCCGAAAACGGGCCTAAAATTCCTTTGTTATACGTTGCCATAATTTTATATTTTTTATGGTTACTGATACCCGGCGCTCCACCATGAAGGCCATCGTCAGTACGAAGGTAGGATGACTAGGCAGTGGGCTGGCGGCGATGTCCAGAAATGTCCAGTTTTGTCCACTTTTGTCCCTAAATGTCCACTTTTGTCCGCAAATGTCCAGTTTGACCCTTTTTTTAGGGGTTTTGTTCGATACTTGTTCGATACTTGTTCGGCAGCGCTTCGGCAAAAGGGTACTTTTACCGAACAACTCCCGAAGGAAAACAAACCAAAACCCCTATAAAAGGCTATTTTGTAAGAGTATATCCTGCAATTAAACCGAAAAATCCCCATCGTTGGGGATTGTGTATGTGTGAGAAATTTGGTAGGTTTGGGAGAATAAATTATTCGTTATGGAAAAATACAAACAAGTAATTGAGGAACTTATTAAATTCAGAAATGATAGAGATTGGGAACAGTTTCATGACTCTAAGAATTTAGCTTTAGCAATTTCATTAGAAGCGGCGGAGTTAAATGAATTGTTCTTGTGGAAAAAAGGAGATGATGTTGAAAATATAAAGATTGATCGTTTAAAAGAAGAGCTAGCTGATATACTTTCATTCACGTTTCTATTAGCAGAAAAACACAATTTGGATATTT
>CANJDA010000020.1 GCA_947472705.1 Flavobacteriaceae bacterium | reverse complement strand
CAATTTAGTTCCCGATTCGAACACTTTTTCTCGTTTTTTATCAAAGGGATAACCGTCGTCATGCGAAGATATATAGTTCATTACCGTGTGACCTTTAAGTTCATTATGCAAGATGCCCGAGTATTTAGAGAACAATTCTTCATAGCCCATTTTGGCTTCGTTTCTGAAATCAAAGTTGATTAAACCCGTGAATCCGTGCTCAAAATAATTTACTTTTTTATCGCCAAAATCATAGAATTGTTTGTTGCCAATATTGTAGCCATAGACTTCTCCAACGGTAAAAAACGGATTGTTATCCAATACTTTTTTGGGATTGTTTTTTTTATATTCGGCGAAAGCCATATCACATACTTTTTTAAAATCGGTCCAAACATCTTCTGTAGTGTGTTTGGCGGTATCAACACGGTAACCATCAATACCATAATCCCTAATATAGTCGGATAACCATTTCATGATATAATATTTCGGCGCCCTTGGATAGCCTGTTTTTTTAAAAAACACCTCTAATGAAGCGACCTCTTTATCATAACGGCCTTGATTTTTCCATTTGTTAACTAAAAAGGCGGGCAATTCCACAGGCTCATTACTTTCCGTTTTTATATCGGGAAGATTTTCTACTAAGGTACAATTGATATAGGTGTCGTATGATTTATAAGTACATTTTGGTGAAGTCCGAACCCAATCACTAGGGTAAACTGAATCTTCGGAAGTCACTGGTCCTGTGTGGTTGATAACCGCATCAAGCAAAACCCTAATACCATGGGCATGGGCCTTTTTTACCAATTCGGCTAAATCTTCTTTAGTACCAAAACTCGGATCTAGCGATGTCCAATCTCTCGTCCAATAGCCATGAAAGCCATAAGTTTGTCCAGTTCCTTCGTCTACACTACCGTGAATTTGTTCTACTATAGGAGTCATCCAAAGGACGTTTATGCCCAGTTTATCAAAGTAGCCTTCATCCAATTTTTGAATAACTCCTCGTATATCACCACCATCAAATCCTCGAAGCTTTCCTGTTTCTTGATTTCTGTTGAAAGTATGGTCATTGGTTTTATCCCCATTATTGAATCGGTCGGTCATGAGGAAGTATACATTGGCACTTTCCCAAACAAATGGTGTTTTGGGAGCGGCAGCTTTCTTTTTTTGACCGAAGGCAACGCAGTTAAAAGCAATAAGGACTAGGATTGATAGGACTATTTTTTTCATAGATTAGTATTCTATTTTGATTTCAGGGGAATTGTCTTTTGTCAGTGTCACATTTACTTGCAAAGGCTCATTAAACGTTTTGTAAACTTGCTCTTGACCGTTAACAAAAATGCGTTTGGCTTTGATATTATGAATGAGTACAGCAACATTTTTATCCATAGCCGAATAGTTTTTTCCGACAGCAGCATTTAGTTTTATAACTAATGATTTACCATTAGTAGTACTGTTGAAGTTTACTATTTCATATTGTCCTTTTTCAAAAGCATTGGGGGTTATGCCATCATCATTATAGAGTTTCCCAGTAGATTTTTCAACACTAGGATCAAAGTAAAAATGCAAATCAAAATTGGCTAACGAATAACTAGCGGTGTTCTGAATGGTTGCAATCATAGGGATAAAAGCACCGCCACGAACGTAAACTGGAATATGGTCTTCTAATACAGTAACTGTTGCGGTAGTTCCTGCTTCGTGCTTGTCTTTTGAATAAAAATCAAACCAGTTGCTACTTTTTGGAAAATAAATAGAAGTTGAAGTTACTCCAGCTTTAGTGATTGGTGTCACTAAGAAATCATTACCCCAAAGATAGGATTCGCTTACGGTTTGTAGAGCAACATTATTTGGTTCTTCAAAAAACAGTGGGCGCATCAGTGGTGTTCCTTTTTGATTGTTTTCAAAAGCTAATGTATAATTGTAAGGCATTAATTGGTAACGTAATTCAACTTGCTTTTTGGCATTAGCCATAGTAACAATATCTTTTCTAGCTACTTCAGAAGCAACTTCTTCTTGAGCATGAGGACGGAATATAGGTTGGAATACACCATATTGAAGCCAACGCAAATACAATTCGTTATCGTGATAATCTCCTGCAAATCCACCTAGATCAGAATGCATGAAAGCCATTCCTTGCATTCCCATTTGCAAAGCAATTTCCGTTTGGCTTTGTAAACCACCCCAACTTCGGCTTACATCCCCACTCCAAGGCACCATGCCATATCGTTGTGAACCCGAGTAACCGGAGCGCATAAGAATAAATGGTCTTTGATTTGGAAAATCTTTTTGGTATCCTTCGGTTACTAATTTTGCCCAGTTGTGTCCATAAATATTGTGCACTTCATCTGCTTTACCACCAGCAGTTATTACTTTTGAAGGAAAAACTTCGGGCTCACCTAAGTCACCCCAAAGTCCAGCAACACCTTGATTAATTAATTTTTTGTATACATTCCAAAACCAGTCTTTGCCTTCGGGTTTGAAGATGTCAACTACTCCAGTGTTTCCAAAATAAAAGTCCCAAGTAGCAGGCTTACCCGTTTTATCGGTTACCAAAACTTTTTCATCAACAGCTTCTTTCCATTTAGAGGAAGTAGTAAGTATAAAAGGTTCTGTTATTACAACTGTTTTAATTTTTTTGGCATTCAAATCGGCAATCATTTTCTCTGGGTTTGGGAAATTCTCTTTATCCCATTCTAAATTTCCCATAGTGCCTTTAATAGTTTTGCCGAACCAATATAAGTCGAGTATAACAGCATCTACAGGAATATTATTTTCTTGAAATTTACGAATAGTTCCTTCAACCGATTCTTGAGAACGGTATCCAAATCGGCTGGCAAAATTACCAAAGGTCCATCGAGGTAATAAGGGTTGCTTTCCAGTTAAATCGGTATAATTGGCCACCAAATTATCCCAAGTATCGCCTACAATTACTTGATAAGTTTTTCGACCAGAAATGGTTTCATAGGCTAGGGTATTATTTTTTTTGCTGTCTAAATCCAAATAACCAATCGCAGCATTGTCAAAATGAACGGCATAAATTTTTGAGGATAAAACTAGCGGAATACAGAAATTCATCAACTCGGCATGAGTTTCATAACCATAATGCGCTCGGTTGTATAATTGCAAACGATTGCCGCGACGATTCATCCCCAAAGCTCTGGCACCACCACCATATAATGCTTCATCATTTGAAATATTGAAATCGAGTATTTCAGTGGAATCTTTTTTGGTATAACCATTTTTTTCGGATAAGATTACTTTGTTATTTCTAGTGTAGGAAACTTTAAAAGGTTTTTTATCAATATGAACGGTTAGTGATGCTGTTCCTAATTCTAAATAGTTTTTGTTTTCGGTTTTAGAAGTACTAAATTCTCGGTTATCATAAATAACAGTGTGTGAACTAGAATTTAAAGTTTGTCCTTTTGGAACAAAAGAAGTTTCTATGATTTTTTCCGAATACATTTTGAAAAAATAGTCACCATCGGATACGGAGACTTTCAAGTAATTATCTTTCCATTGATGTGATTTGTATTTTCGATTTGCATTTTGTGCCAATGAAACCGAAGTAATCAATAATAGTAACAATATTTTTTTCATAGTTTTATTTTAATTCTAATAGTAAAACAGATTTCCCTTCGATGCTAATCTCTTTATTTAAGTCAAATGATTTATCTGTTAAAACATCTTTACCAGAAGTGTAGTTTTTGATACTTTCTGAGAATCTTTTGGTTTTGAAAGTTTGATTATCGGGATTATTGTTAATGACCACCATAACGGTTTCCTTTTCGTTGTAACGGAAATAAACATAAACATTATTTTCGGGAACGTAATGCATCATTTTTCCAAAATGAACTACTTCTTTGTTTTTTCGCCAATTGAATAATTTGGCCGTGAAATCATGAAATTGTTGTTGTTCGGTAGTTCTTCCAGTTGAGATGAAGGCATTATTAGAATCGTTATTCCAACCACCTGGAAAATCTCTACGAATGTCGCCATCGCCATCACTTTTGTTTCCTGACATACCAATTTCAGACCCATAATATAGTTGTGGAATACCTCGAATGGTAGCTAAGAGAGTCATTGCCATTTGGTATTTTTTGAAATCATTTTTATAGACCTGATTGAACCGATTGGTATCGTGATTTTCGGCAAAAACCAACATATTATTAATGTTAGGGTATAAAAAATCGTTAGCAAAATTGTCATAAATTTTTATCATGCCCTTGTCCCATTCTGCTTTGTCTTCATTGAAAACCTTTTCTAAAGCATCGTGTAAGGTAAAATCCATGACACTAGGTAAATGCGAATTAAAACTTTCTATGGCACCCACTTTACTGTCTTTTTGCCAATAGGCCATTTGTGCTTGGTTGTGCATCCACACTTCGCCAACAATATTGAAATTTGGATATTCATCGGTGATGGCTTTCGTCCATTTGGAAATGCCATCTTTATCGTTATAGGAATAGGTATCTACTCTGAATCCGTCTAAATCGGCATATTCAATCCACCAGATGGCATTCTGAGTTAAATAATTCAACACCAAAGGATTTGATTGATTCAAATCAGGCATCGACTTGACGAACCAACCATCCACACAATTCTTGGTATCAATAGCAGAAGCATTAGGGTCAAATTGGGTAGTCATTTTATAGTTCGATTGAGAATAACCTGGGAATTGATGAATCCAATCATAAGTTGGTAAATCTTTGATCATCCAATGTTGCCATCCCCAGTGATTGGTGACATAGTCCATGATGTTTTTCATGCCTCGTTTGTGCAATTCGGTGCTTAGTTTTAAGTAGTCTTCATTGGTCCCGAAACGGGGGTCTATTTTATACACATCTGATTGGCCATAAGTATGATAAGAAGCGTGTTCATCATTATCCTCACAAAGAGGTGTTGGCCAAACCGCTGTTACTCCTAGTTCTTTTAAATAATCTAAATGTATTATGATGCCTTCAATGTCACCACCATGACGCCCATCTTTGTTATTTCGATCGCCTTTTTCAGTAACTGAAGTATCGCTGTCGTTGTTAGGATTTCCATTGGCAAAGCGGTCAGACATGATGAGGTAAATCATATCGGAACTGTCATAACCTTTGCGGAATTTAGAATTAACCTTTCTAGTTTTTAGCGAATAGTTTTGAGAAAAGGATTTTTTCCCGTTTTTGAAAGTGAAAACAAAATCTTGAGCAGGTAAGTTCTTTGTGTCAATAGTTACAAAAACGTAGTTTGGATTTTCGGTTTTTTGAATTCCTTTGATGATAATTCCGTTGGAAACTGTTACTTCATTTTGAGCAATGTTTTTTCCATAAAACATAATTTGCACATCAGAAAGATTCATGTTGCTCCACCAAAATGGCGGCTCCACTTTTTGTATCTGAGCAAAAGAAACTGAGGTAAAAAATAACAATAGAAGTGTGATTTTTTTCATGTGATGTAAAATTAAAAACCCGACAACTAGTAACAGCGGTCGGGTTCTGAGCGTTGTGATTATACAGTAACCAAACTGTTTGGTTCTACTAGAACGGCTTTTCCGTTAACAAAAACGGTCAGTTCTTTATCGCCTTCCAGCGAAAATTTAGTTTCTTTTTGATGTACCGAAACCTTTAAAATTTGATTTCTGAAATTTATTTTAAAAGAATAGGCATCCCATTCTGTTGGAATTCTTGGTTCAAAATGTAAAGCATCGTTTTTGACACGCATGCCACCAAAACCTTCTACTATACTCATCCAAGTACCTGCCATAGAAGTAATGTGTAATCCTTCTTCTACTTCTTTGTTGTAATCATCCAAATCCAAACGAGATGTTCTTAAATAAAATGTATAAGCTTGTTCCATTCTGCCCAAAGTCGCTGCTTGTATCGAGTGAACACAAGGCGAAAGCGAACTTTCATGAACAGTAAATGGTTCGTAGAAATCGAAATGTTTTTCCAATTGGTCTTTGGTAAAATGATCTTCAAAGAAATAGAATCCTTGTAACGTATCGGCCTGTTTGATATAAGGAGAACGTAAGATTCGGTCCCATGACCATTTTTGATTGATAGGGCGTTGGCTTTTATCTAAATCGTGTACTTTTACCAATTCTTTATCTAAGAAACCATCTTGTTGTAAATAAATATCGTGTTCTTCCGAATAAGGGAAGTACATATTGTCGGCTACTTTTTTCCAATGACTAATTTCGGCTTCATCTAAATTGACTTTGTTCATAATGCGAGCATAATCATTACCAAATTCTTTGGCTACTTTGTTGATTTGTTCAATAGCATAATCAATACACCATTTGGCTAAATAATTGGTGTAGAAATTATTGTTGACATTGTTTTCATATTCGTTTGGACCTGTAACTCCTAAAATCACAAATTGATTTCGGTGTGTAGAATAAGTAGCTCTTTGATGCCAAAAACGAGCAATTCCAATGAGTACTTCTAATCCTTTTTCAGGTATATAACTATAATCTCCAGTGAAACGATAATAATTAAAAATAGCAAAGGCTATTGCACCGTTTCTATGAATTTCTTCAAAAGTAATTTCCCATTCGTTATGACATTCTTCTCCGTTCATGGTAACCATTGGATACAAAGCCGCGCCGTTTTTGAAACCTAACTTACCAGCATTTTCAATGGCTTTATCCAATTGATTATAACGATAGGCCAAAAGATTTCTAGCTACTTGTTGGTCTTTGGTTGCCATATAAAAAGGAATGCAATAGGCTTCGGTATCCCAATAAGTAGAACCGCCATATTTTTCACCAGTAAAGCCTTTTGGACCGATATTTAAACGGAAATCTTTCCCTAAATAGGTTTGGTTTAATTGGAAGATATTGAAACGTATGCCTTGTTGTGCTTTTACATCACCATCAATGGTAATGTCGCTCATTTCCCAAATTTTACCCCATTGATTTATTTGCTCTAGCAGTAAGTTTACATATCCTACTTTCAAGGCATCTTTTATAACATTTTTAGCGGCAAGTAAGGTGTTTTCATGATTCATGGATACAGTATAACCGCCTAGTTTTTGTAGGGCAGCTGTTTCTCCAGTTGCTACCATTACTTCATAAGTAAACTCAATTTTTTCCTTGGAAGTTGCCACATTGGATGGAGAACCATTTTGATTTTTGCCATTCAACATTAAGTTGTTTTGCATGAAAGTGGTTGCTGTAAAATGGGTTTTAAACGTTCGAGCAGTAACAAAAGCCTCGTTCCCAAAATTCGTAACCTCTAGTGGTTCCCAGAATTTCTCTTCCCAATTGGCATCTTCATTATGAACACCGGCATCAACATAGGGTTTAAAAACTATTTTAGCATCCATGTTAAGTGGCGTAATTTCATAATTGATTGCACCCACTTCATCCAAATCTAAGGAAAGGAAACGTTGCACATTTACGGAAATCTCAGTCCCGTTTTGCAAGGTTGCTTCAAAGGAACGGTAGTAGATGCCTTCTTTCATATTTAGCTCACGACGAAATTTTTTAACTTCTTTGCAAGCTGCTAAATCTAAATTTTCACCATTTATTTCGATGTTAATTCCAATCCAGTTAGGTGCGTTTAATACTTTAGCAAAGTATTCTGGATAGCCATTTTTCCACCAACCCACTTTGGTTTTGTCTGGATAGTAAATACCACCGATGTAGCTTCCTTGAAAGGTATCGCCTGAATAAAATTCTTCAAAATTGGCACGTTGCCCCATAGCGCCGTTCCCAATACTGAAAAGACTTTCAGATGATTTTACCTGTTCTGCATCAAATCCTTCTTCAATAATTGACCAATTGTCTGGTTTAATATAATCTTGGTTCATTGTATTTTTTTATTTTCCTTTTATCATTCAATTTTTAATTCATTAAGGCCTTAATAAATGAGACATCTATGAATGTAAAATCTTTAAAATTGTATTTTGCTTCGTGTAAAATTTTGGAATCACCAATTCCTATGCTTATCATGTGAGCTATATTAGCAGCTTGGACTCCGGCAACAGCATCTTCAAATACTATGGCGTTTTCATTAGAAACATTTAATAATTGAGCAGCTCTTACGAAAACTTCTGGATCGGGTTTTGCATTAGTCACGTCATTACCGTCAACAATAGCATCAAACAAATGCATAACTTTTACTTTTTCTAAAATAGGTCGGGCATTTTTGCTAGCCGAACCGAGTGCGATTAATTGTTGTTTTTCTTTGATGTACTCTAATACATTGAGAACTCCGGGTAGAATTTCGGATTCGTTCATATTCTCAATATAGGTGAGATAATCATTATTTTTTTGTGTAAGCCATTGGTTTTTGTCTTCTTGAGAAGCTTGGATATTTCCCAAGGCTAAAATAATATCAAGAGACCGAATCCGACTTACTCCTTTTAATTCTTCGTTGTGTTCATGTGTAAATTCGATGCCAAGTTGGTTTGCTATTTTTTGCCAAGCTAAAAAATGGTATTTAGCGGTGTCAACAATAACGCCGTCAAGGTCGAATATGAATGCTTTTTTTTGTTTCATTTCGTTTTTTTTAACCTGAAATTGCATGTTTATCGGTGATTAAAAAATTACATAATCCTGCAATTATTAAAGATAAACCTGCTAAAATCATAGCATTAATATGAGCTTGACCAATCAATTTGTATAAAAAATTGATACCACCAAGCGCAGCAATAATTTGTGGAATTACAATAAACATATTGAATAATCCCATCATCATTCCCATTTTATTTGGATTTACCGAACTTGAAAGCATGGCATAAGGCATTGAAAGTATACTTCCCCATGATAATCCAATTAAAATAAAGGAATATAATAAAGTTGATGGGGTTGCGAAATACATAAAAATAAATCCAATTCCTCCAAGTATTAGGGAAGCCATGTGGATGTATTTTCTGTTTATTTTATTTTTTAGCGTATAAAATGACAATAAGAGGGCAAAGGCCATTGAAGACAATCCGTAAATTCCAGTTGCGGAGCCTACCAAATCGGCAGCATCATTGTACACTTTGTCTTTTGATTTATATTCGGTTTCTTTAGATTCGTTTAAAAACAATACATTTTTGTTTTCGTCTTTCAACTCTTTTCCATCGGTATCTAATTTAGCATATTCTTTAATGTCAGGTTTTGGAGAGTGATAAACATGCTCTGTTAAAGCAGGCATAGATAAGCTCCACATAGTAAAAAAGGCAAACCAACTAAAAAACTGAATTAGGCCCAGTTTTTTCATTGTAGAAGGCATGTCTTTTAAACTTGCCACTAGATCAGTAACAAATCGATTTTCTTTTTTTTCTGAAAGGAATTTTTCTAAATCTACTGGTGGATCTTCTTTTGTAGTTACTAAAGTGTATATGATACTTGTAATAAAAACAAAACCTCCAATCGAAAAGGCAACTACTACAGATGGAGGAATAACACCGGCATCGGCTTCGTTTGAAACGCCTAATTTGTTTACCAGCCAAGGTAAATTACTAGCAATCCAAGTTCCAATTCCGATTATTAATGTTTGAACCACAAAACCATTGGAACGTTGTGACTCAGGAAGTTTATCAGCAACAAGGGCCCGAAAAGGTTCCATGCTAATATTAATGGAAGAATCAAGAACCCACAACAATCCTGCAGCAATCCATAAAACTGGAGAATGTGGCATGAAAAAAAGCGTGGTAGAGGCTAAAATGGCTCCGATTAGGAAATAAGGTTTTCTTCTACCAAACTTTGGACTCCAAGTATTGTCTGACAAATATCCTATTATGGGTTGTACTAATAAACCGGTTAGCGGTGCAGCAATCCATAAGCCAGGAATACTATCTACATCGGCACCAAGAGTTTGAAAAATTCTAGACATGAATCCGCCTTGTAAGGCAAATCCAAATTGAATTCCTAGAAATCCGAAACTCATGTTCCAAATTTGCCAGAAACTTAACTTACGCTTTTCCATTATCGTTATTTATTGATTTATAAAACGATAAGCGCTATGCTTATCAAAACTTATTTTTGTTTTCGAAGTAAAAGTATAAGCTTTGATAATTGGTTGTAAATATATAAAAATTATGAATTGTGAATTATGAATTATTATTTATTTTTTGAATTGAATTGAAGGGTTGATTCTCTTTCTACTAATTCGGTTTCAATAACTTCAGTTCTGTATTGTTCATCGTCTTCTTCTTTTGCTTCTAGTCTTTCGATTAACATTTTAGCCGCTTTGCCTCCCATTTTCACGCCATTTTGGCTAACAGTAGTAATACTAGGTGATGAATATTTAGAGATAATTCCGTCGGTAAATCCAATAACAGAAAGGTCTTCGGGAACTTTTTTACCTAATTTATTGGCTGTTTTTATAGCGGTCACTGCAAATAATTCATTTACTGCAAATATGGCTTCTAAGTCAGGATTGTTGTTTAATAATACAGCTATAGAGTCTTCAAAGTTTTCAGTGTCTTCTATTTTTAATATCAAATTTTCATCCACCAATAGGTCATTATTTTTTAAGGCTTTAATATAGCCTTCCGTTCTTAATTTTCCAACACTTACATAATCTATGGTGGTGATTAAGGCTGTTTTTTTTAATCCTTTGTCAATCAAAAATTGAGTAGCATTAAATGCAGCCAAATTATCATCGATAATTACTTTATCACATAAAATATCGTTAGTGACTCTGTCAAACATCACTACTGGCATACCTTGATTAATTACTTCAATTATATGATGAAAATCTTTTTTTTGTTGTGTTTCTTTTGAAAGCGACATAATGAATCCATCGATACTACCATTAGCCAACATTTCCATGTTAATTACTTCTTTATCAAAAGATTCGTCAGAAAGGCAAACGAGAACATTATATCCATTTTCGTTAGCTACATTCTCGACTCCACTAATAACAGTGGCAAAAAAATGATGAATAATTTCAGGAATAATAATACAAATCGTCTTAGTTTTTTTGTTTTTTAAACTAAGGGCAATATTGTTGGGTTTGTAGTTGTATAATTTGGCAAAAGCTTGAACTTTTTGACGAGTATCTTCACTGATTTCAAGACTATTACGAAGTGATTTGGATACGGTAGATATGGATACATCAAGCTCTTTGGCAATTTGCTTTAAAGTTACTTTTCTTTTCATTTGTAAAATTGGATAAAAACAGATTTCTGAATAAAGATAGCTGTATTTTTTTATTCTGTGAATTTTAGTCTTAAATAAATACAAAATGCAGAAAGTTTTCAACACGAAAACGTTTTCGGTAAGCATTTAAGAACTGTTTATTCTAAAAGTTCATTTTTTTACATAAATTTAACATTCGAAGTATAAGTATAAGCACAAAATTCAGTTTTAACCTAAACAAAATGTATGAAAACAATTTACGAAAAGTTGTTATTTTTATTACTGTTACTGCCCTTTAGTGTTCTGGCTCAGAGCTCTTTAAATGGTGTTGTAGTTGACAAAAAAACGAATCAACCACTACCAGGGGTAAATGTGACTGTTCAAGGTGCTCCACAAAGCACTACAACCGATTTTGACGGAAAGTTTCAATTAAACGGCCTTAAAAATGGAGAGGTAATAGTCTTCTCGTTTATTGGTTACACCAGTGAAACGGTAAAATTTACTGGTCAAAAATCGGTAGCAATCAGCTTAGATGAAGCTGCCAATCAACTACAAGAAGTGGTAGTGCAGGTGGGATATGGATCTGTAAAGAAAAAAGATGCTACAGGGTCTGTTTCTGTTATAACATCTAAAGATTTTAATAAAGGCGCCATAGTTTCTGCTGATCAATTGTTGGCAGGTAAAGTGGCTGGAGTTAGAATTACCACTAATGGAGGTGAGCCTGATTCGGCTCCGAATATTAGAATTAGAGGAGGTTCTTCTATTAATGCTAGTAATAATCCATTAATTGTTATTGATGGAGTACCAATTTCCAGTAATAACCCTGCTGGGGTTAATAATCCATTGTCACTCATTAATCCGAACGATATAGAAAGTTTTTCTATTTTAAAAGACGCTAGTGCTTCAGCTATTTATGGTTCTAGAGCCTCTAATGGTGTAATTATTATTACCACCAAAAAAGGCACTAGTGGAGGGATAAAATTTAATTATTCTGCTAATTTTAGTGGTGGTAAAATTGGGAAGACAATTCCGGTTATGAATAGTGCTACTTTTGTGAAGTTTATAGAGCAGTATTTTCCAACCAAAACTAATCTTTTAGGTATAGATGATCCTAATTCTAATTTATCAGATGATTTGTCAACTTCAGGTGTTGTTGAAGGAAGAATTCTTTCCAACACTAATTGGCAAGATCAGATTGTGAGAAACACTTTTTCAACGGATCATAATTTTAGTGTAAGAGCTAATATTTTTAACAATACTCCGTTTAGAGCTTCTGTTGGATATAACCAAACGGAGGGTTTAATTAAAACAAGTGATTATAAAAGATTGACAGTAGCATTAAAATTATCACCTACAGTTTGGGATAATCATTTGAAAATGGATTTCAATATCAAAGGAATTTCAACTAAGAAAAATAACATTGATGCGGGCGGAGCATTATCAGGAGCATTGACAATGGATCCTACTAAACCGGTTTTTGATGATTCACCAGACAATAGATTTGGAGGGTATTATCAAAATGTAAATTTAGATCAAGCTACCAATAGGTTGCGTTTAGATGGCCCATGGAATCCATTAGCGATATTAGAACAAAGATCTAGACCAGAGAGAGTTTATCGACTTTTAGGAAATGCAGAATTTGACTATAAAGTTCATTTTTTACCAGATTTACATTTTGTTAATAATTTTGGTTTGGATGCCTCAAGAGCAGTTATATCTGAAAGTTATTCGGATCATTCTATAGCCACATACCAATTTAACCAAGGCACCGATGTAAATACGAATTATTTATTCAATCCTGGGACAAATTATTATGAGGCACAAAGAATTACAAATACAACTTGGGATTCTTATCTTTTATACACAAAGAGTTTGAATGGTTTTATAAATAAGTTTGATTTACAAGCAGGTTATTCTTATCAAAACTTTAAAAATGATGGACATAAAGACTTGTATACTTACAATACAGCTACGGGAATTAGAGAGTTGGTAGTTAATCAAAATAAAAATAACAGATACTTTAACGTACTTAATTTGCAATCCTTTTTTGGAAGAACTAATATTGATTTTGCCAAAAAATATTTATTGACTTTATCTTTGAGAGCGGATGGTTCATCCTTGTTTCTTAAAGATAAAAGATGGGGGTATTTCCCTTCTGCCGCTTTGGCTTGGAAGGTTAAAGAAGAGACTTTCTTGAAAGATGTTACTTCTATTAATGATTTGAAAGTTAGATTAGGCGTAGGTAAAACGGGTCAGCAAAACATAACTGATTATGTTGGATTTTATCCTTCCACACCTTTGTTTACGGTAGGTAGTAGTTCAAGTCAATATTTGGGGGGTTCAAATCTATATTCTGCAATTGCCTACGATACTAATTTAACTTGGGAAAAGACAACTACATACAATGTAGGTGTTGATTTTGATTTGTTTAAAAATAATTTGATTTCGGGGAGTTTAGATGTTTATAAAAAGAAAACCACTGATTTATTGGCGAAAATATCAATCCCTCCAGGACAAGGACTATCTGATACCTTTGTAAAAAATGTGGGGTCAACCGATGGAAAGGGTTTTGAATTAAATTTAAATATAAAAGCTATTCAAACAGATAATGCAAATTTAGATTTTAATGCTAATATAGGCTATAATTATACTGAAGTTAAGGATTTTGAATCGCAGTCATTTATTACAGCATCTGAATCGTCTACAGGAGTAGAAACAGGTACTTTTTTGGCAGTTCATCAAATCGGTCAACAAGCTTATTCGGCATGGGTATTTCAACAAGTATATGATTTAAATGGGAATCCTATTCAAGGGGCTTATGTAGACAGAAATGGAGACGGTCAAATTAATGATAATGATAGATACTTTAAAGCATTAAGACCAAATTGGACTTTCGGGTTTGGTTTTACTTATAATTATAAAAACTGGGATTTCAGTTCTACTTTTAGAGGGCAATATGGAGGCCAAGTTTACAATAAAAACAAAGTGGCCATGGGTTATTTAGCAAGTGCTATACCTGCAAACTCCAATAGTCTTCAAAACGTGCTTGATTTCTATTCAGGTGATGCAAGCACAGCTTTTGAAACTAAAAACGGGAATATAATTTATTCAGATTATTTTCTTGAAGATGCCACTTTTATCCGATGTGAGAATATTGTATTAGGATATAGATTTCCTAATTTAACTAAGAGTACCTCTTTAAGATTGTATGGGGCATTAAACAACGCGTTTATCATTACTAAGTATAAAGGCAGAGATCCAGAGAATTTCAATTCTATTGATAACAACTTTTATCCAAGACCAAAGATGTATACATTTGGTCTAAGTCTTGATTTCTAATAAAAAATATGAAAAAATGAAAAAAATGAAATTATTAAGAATAAGCGTTTTGATGTTAATGATGACATGGTCTTGTACCAATGATTTGAACACAAAACCAAAAGTCGAGCTTACTTTGGATGAGTTATTGCAACAAGATCCGAATGCTATTACAGGTATTTTATCAAAGCTTTATGGATCGTTTGCCCTTTCAGGACCTAATGGTCCAGGGAGTTCCGATATTAGTGATGATCCGGGAGAATCTCCTTTTCTAAGAGGGATTATTAATTTAGAGGAATTCACCGCAGACGGAATGAAAAACAGATGGGGAGATAATGGTTTGGATCAATTAACCACAGCTTCTAGTTGGGATGAAAACAATAAGTTTTTTAGATATCTCTATAATCGTGTTTATTACACTATTCCTCAATGTAATAATTTATTATCTGTATTGAAAAATGTAGATGTGCCCAATAAAGACAATGTTATTAGTGAAGTTAGATTTTTGAGAAGTTTGGCTTATTTTTATACCATAGACTGTTTTGGTAAAGGGATATTGTTAACAGAAGAAAATTTTGGCTCGGGAATACCTGCTCCAGAAGCTTCAAGACAGCAGTTATATACTTTTGTTGAGTCAGAATTGTTGGATATTGAAAACAAACTCCCTGATACGAGTGAATATGGAAGAGCAAACAAATCTGTTGCTCGTATGTTATTGGCAAAATTGTATTTAAATGCTGAAGTATATACAGGAACTGCTCACTATGATGAAGCAGCAACCTTTATAGCAAAAGTTATTAATGAAGGAGGATATACTTTAGATCCTGATTTCGTTCATATTTTTTCTGGAGATAATAATAATTCTTCCGAAATTATTTATCCTTTAATCGCAGATCCTGTTGTGAGCCAAAGTTATGGCAACACCACTTATTTAGTAAATGGTAGTTTAAATTCTGCAACTATGAGTATAGGGGATTATGGTGCTACAGAAGGATGGGGAGGTCACAGAGCGACTAAAGCATGGTATGGTTTATTTGCCAACTCTGCTTCAGGTTTAGCTTCGTCAAACGATCAAAGAGCTCAATTGTTTTGGACAACGGGTCACACCTTTGAAATGACTGATTATAAAGAATGGACTAATGGTTATCCTTCGATAAAATTTAGAAATTCAAATTTTTTCGGAAGCACAGTACCTACAAGTTTTTCAGGAACTGACTTTCCATTATTTCGTTTAGCAGATGCCTATTTAATTTATGCTGAATGTGCGGTAAGAGGAGCTTCTACTGCGTCGATGAGTCAGGCTACAATTTATGTGAACCAAATTAGACAAAGAGTTGGAGCAGATGCAGTAACAGCAAGTGATTTAACACTTGACTTTATTTTAGATGAAAGAGGTAGGGAATTAATGTTTGAGGGTCATAGGAGAACAGATTTAATTCGTTTTGGTAAGTTTACAGGAGGTTCTTATTTGTGGCCATGGAAAGGAAATGCGTTAAACGGTACTTTAATACCTGATACTTACAAACTTTTCCCAATTCCACAAAAAGCTCTTGAAGCCAATCCGAATCTATCACAAAATCCTGGTTATTAATATTTTAAACAATATATAAATGAAAAATATAGTAAAAGCAATAATTTTCACCTTGCTTTTTGTTGGAGTTGTTTCTTGTGAAAACGATAAAGGACCAACCGTTTCAGCAAATGGCTTTGAATTGAGAAAAGATGCCACTATCCCATCTGCCTCAATTCTCACTTCATCAACAGCTGCAGATGTTTTTGCAAAGTTCGATTGGGATCGAGCGGATAATGGTCCTGCTACAGTTTCATCATATGTTTTACAGATTTTTGATCATAACGATTCAACTTTGTCGAACCCTGTTGAATATACTGGAAGCGGATTTGTAGTAACAGCCTCATCTAGAACAGCAACCATAACAGTAGCTGAGTTTAATACGATGCTTAATCAATTGCCTACTATTAAATGTACAGAAATGGATATAGATGTCAGAATAAAGTCCACTTTGGGGATTAATGGTGATGCTTCTTTTATACAGTATTCTAATCCAATCAATATTAAGGTTACTGGTTATTCTTTGAAACCACTTATAATGGCGTTAGTAAAAGACGGCAACACTGCGTCAACTGAGCCAAGAATTGCATCTTCTGGACCCAACTCTAACACAGATTATGAAGGATATATGTATTTAGAAGCGGGGACTTATAAGTTCTATCAACCCGATGCTTGTGGTGATTTTACCTCAGCTACAGTGTATGGAGTATCAGCAGGTTTGTTAGACTCAGGTTCAACTGCTACAAGTATCAATGTTGCTATTGCAGGGCATTATCTAGTGAAAGCTAATTTGGCAACAAATGCTTATACCATCACAAACTTTACTACGTTCGGAATTTTTGGTCCAGCAACAAGAACCGGATTAGGATTTGGAAATCAAGTGCCTTTTGACTATGATGCTACTACTAAAATATGGTCATTACAAGTTGATTTATTGAAAGGAAGAAAATTTAAATTCAAATCTAATCTTTGGACTGGAGCTTTGGTTGTTCCTGCACTGCCAAATCCACCTTATGCTCCGGGTACAGCTACTACAGCCGTATCTATTTTAGGAAAATCAGGGTCTGGGCTGCGGGAAAATAGTACGTCTGGTCAAGGTGATATTACAGTAGGAGGCACTGATGACGGAACAAGAGACACTTATAAAATTGTGCTTGATGTTAGTAATCCAAGAAAGTATACTTATACCATGACTAAATTATAGTTATAAATTAAATTAATTAATTTCATTAAGAGCAGCTTTTACTAGTTGCTCTTTGTGAAATAAAAAAACATACTATGAATAAAATTGCTATATTATTTTTTCTTTTTACCTCTTTTGTCTTTGCACAACAGGTTACCATTTCTCCAGCAACATTTAATGTTACGGATCAAATTACCATTACGGTTTCTTTTGCAAGCGCTACTTGTAATACCATGGGTACTAATCCTGCAAAAGTTTACATTCATTCAGGTATTGGAACTACAGGTAATCCGTGGACAACAGTATTTGGAAATTGGGGGTTAGATGACGGTGTAGGATTAATGACCAACAATGGGAATGGTACTTGGAGTATTACTATTACGCCTAGTGTTTATTTTAATCTAAACACAACCCAACAATCAACTGCGGCTAAAATGGGAATGGTTTTTAGAAATGCCGCTGGTACTCAAACCTTAAAATTAGCGCCTAGTTGTGGTGATTTCTTCTTTAATGTAGGTTATTTTCAAACAAGTTTAATCACTCCTGCAGAAAACAGCTCAACCATTATTGCCTCAGGGGGAAGTAGAAGTATTTCTGCCTCCAACACTAATGGTAATGCCAATTATAATCTAAAAGCTAATGGGGTAAGTATAGATGCCGTATCTAATGTTGCTACCTATTCCTTTAACCATACTAATATTACTTCTAATCAAAACTATGAGTTAGTAATTACGCAAGGCACATCAACTCAAACGAAAAAGTTTTCTGTTATAGTTACCCCAGCTTCTGTTACACAAGCGATACCTTCAGGAAAACTTGATGGTATAAATTATGATGCTACTGATACTACCAAGGCTATATTAGTTTTAGACGCGCCTGGTAAAGATTATGTATATGTAGCAGGGAGTTTTAATAACTGGCAACCTGACAATAGTTATGCAATGAAAAAGGATGTCTCATCTTCCAAGTTTTGGTTAGAATTAACAGGCTTGACACCAGGAGTAGACTATACCTATCAATATTGGGTAGTAGATCAAACACCAGTTACCAATTCGCCAGTTTTAGTAAAAACAGCCGATCCATATTCAACATTGGTTTTGTCCTCATATGATGACCCTTGGATTTCGCCTTCAGTTTATCCTAATTTGCCTCCTTTCGCAACTGAGTCAGGGCAAGAAAGAGAAGTTACTGTGCTTAAAACGGGTCAAACCCCTTATCCTTGGAGCGCTGCTACTACCAATTTTGTAAAACCAGAAAAAGATAATCTAGTAGTGTATGAAGTTTTAACACGAGATTTTGATGCTAACAGAAGTTATCAAAACCTTATTGATAGAATAGATTATTTTAGAAATTTGAAAATAAATGCCATTGAGTTAATGCCCGTTATGGAATTTGAAGGCAATGAAAGTTGGGGATACAATACTTGTTTTCATCTAGCCAATGATAAAGCATACGGCACAGCTGATAAATTAAAGGAGTTTATAGACTTATGTCATCAAAATGGAATAGCAGTTATTCTAGATGTTGCCTTAAATCATGCTTTCGGAAGAAATCCAATGAACAGAATGTGGATGAGTGACTCTGATGGAGACGGATGGGGGGCACCTTCCTCTGACAATCCTTATTTTAACACGGTAGCCACACACAGTTATAGCGTTGGAAATGATTTTAATCACCAACAAGCAAGAACCAAAACCTATGTGAAAAGGGTAATTAAACAATGGATTCAAGAGTATAAGATTGATGGATTTCGTTGGGATTTAACTAAAGGATTTACACAAGCTTGTCCATCTAATGTTTCAGGAGGACAGGATGCTTGCACCAATGGTTATCAACAAGATAGGGTAGATGTACTTAAAGAGTATGCCGACTATTCATGGAGTTTAGACCCAACGCATTATGTTATTTTTGAACATTTAGGTATTGATTCAGAAGAGCAACAATGGGCTAATTACAAAATAAATGAAACGCCTAGTAAAGGAGTAATGTTATGGGGTAAAATGACCGACCAATACAATCAATTATCTATGGGATATAATTCAAATAACAATATATCTAGAATGGCAAGTTCAAGCAGAGGGTTTTCTGCAAACCGTTTGATAGGGTATTCTGAAAGTCATGATGAAGAACGATTAATGTACAAAAATTTAACATTTGGAAATAATACAAACGCTTCTCATAATGTTAGAACATTAAATACAGCACTATCAAGAATGTCAGCCATTGGAGCCGTTTCATTACTTGTCCCAGGACCAAAGATGATTTGGCATTTTGCTGATTTAGGATATGATGATTCTATTTATACTTGTAGCAACGGAACTGTCAATACCAATACTGATGCTACTTCTGGTGATTGTAAACTTGATAATAAACCACAGCCTCAATGGGTTGACAATTGGTTAGGGGATTCCAATAGAAATACTATCTATACTAATTATGCAAAAATGATTGATCTGAAAAAAAACAATTCCGTTTTTAGTAAAGATTATTCAATTAATTCTGGTACAACATTAGAACCAAAAATTTATATATATGATAATGCTGCTTCAGCTTCGACATTGAAAAATGTAGTGGTTTTATCTAACTTCAATGTGAATAGTATCAACGTTACGCCTAATTTCCCTTATACTGGAACCTGGTATAACTTAATGGATAACACACCGCTTAACGTAACAAGTACTACTGATCCAATCACTATTGAAGCAGGAGGATTTAGAGTGTATGGAAACCAGCCAGCGGTATTGAATACGGATAGCTTTAATGCCATACAAAATTGTAATGTAACACCAAACCCTGCTACGAATTCCTTTACTATTAACGCTAACTTGTCTAAAGTTTATGTTTATTCAATGACTGGGCAATTAGTGAAATCGTATCAAGATAGATTGAAGGGCGATGTTTATGAAATAGCGGATTTGAAAAGTGGTGTATATTTAGTAAAAATATTTGATGCCAATAACAACGAAAAGACCTTAAAATTAATTAAACACTAATTGCAATAGAGGTCATGCCAACAAGTCAGTGAAGTAAAAAGGCGTTGATTTATTAATAGATATCAAATGTTATTAATAGCATTT
>CANJDA010000019.1 GCA_947472705.1 Flavobacteriaceae bacterium | reverse complement strand
GTATTTATCAATTAAATTATGACCAAAATAAATCATTGGGGTCATCAAAACTGCAATGGCGAGTTTAACAGAATAGCCTGTCATTGCAGAAAGGAAAAAAGTTTTTGTATCCATAATTCCAGGAAGCCAAAAGGCAATTCCTAGCACTATGAAACTATCAAACAATTGTGATATTACTGTTGAACCCGTGCTTCGTAACCAAATCATTTTGTGTCCTGTTTTTCTTTTGAAAAAATGAAAAATACTAACATCTATTAATTGTGAAATTAAAAAGGCAGTTATACTTCCCACGATAATTAATTGACTTTGCCCGAAAACAGCATTGAATTGCGATGTAGAAACCGTGCTTATTCCAGTTGAAGGTATTTGCATTGCAAAAAATAATACAATAAAAGTATAGGCAATTAAACTTGCGGTTATGATTGATAATTTTCGAACACCTTTTTCACCAAAATATTCGTTGATTAAATCAGTAGAAACAAATACAATGGGCCAAGGCAATATACCAATGCTCATCACAGCGGGACCTACATCAATAAGTTTCCCCCCGATTAGTTCAGCAACAACGGCATTAGTAATAAAAATTCCTGCTAGGACAACATAAACAGTATCTTTTCTAGTTTGAAACATAGGGTGTGATTTTTTTCAAGTCTTTCAAAGATAAATTATTTTTAAATAAAAAAACCCCCGTTATTAACGAGGGTCATTTATTTTATATTATAGAAAACTAATTAGTTTTTGACCAATCTTACTGAGAAACCATTTTGTTTATCAATAGGAGCACTAGTTAAATTTTTAGTAGTATTTTGTATACCAGAACACCATCCATTTGTTGTATTATATTCATCTGAACTCCAACAATTACCTATTGTTCCAATTCCACTAAAGGTTCCATCTGGCAAACATTTTCCTCCTGGTAAAGCGCTAATTCCTGTTGAATTTGTAGCCCCAGTATTTGGCGATTGCCAATGTGAAGTTCCAGCCTCTTTTATGAAACCACCCGCAACAGTTGCGCCTCCCAAGAAACCGCTTAAAGAGCTCCAATCTGCTGTGGTTGAAACATGCCATCCAGTTGGAGCAAGTTTTTTTCTTAATGTAGGATCTGTTTTTGAAGCTTCATTCCAAATACCTGCAATAGCATACCAGTTGTATAATTTACCATAAACGATACCGTTACTAGTTTGAAAAGCATAATAACACCAAGCACCGGTAGTTGAAGCAGCCCATGTAGCAGCAGTAAGCTTTTGCGGAATAGGAGTTCCGTCAGTATATTTTGTTACATTTAAATTGGATGAGGTCCATTCTTGTCCATTTACAATAACCGAATTGTAATGAACCCCGTCTACATCATTCACACCTGTTCCTGTTGTATATAAAAGAGGTTCTGTTGTAAAAGATAATTCCTCTCCATAACCAGTTCCTTGCAAATTAGTTGCATAAGCACGTATATAGTATGTTGTGTTTGGTAAAAGATTGGTCAAATTACTAATGAAGTTTCCTTGATTGGCACCATTAATAGTAATACCTGTATTGTTTATTGTTGGTGAAGGTGTTACACTCCATACCACTCCACGACTACTAACAGCAGATGCGCCAACACTAGTAACTGTTCCTCCAGATATAGCTGTATTAGGAGTTATATCAGTAACATCAGTTGTAATAACAATTGGTAAATCATCAGGATTAATAGGAGTAGTAAAGGTAATTTGGTTACCATAGGCTGTCCCGTATAAGTTGGTAGCGTAAGCTCGTAAATAATAAACCGTATTTGACTCTAAATCTATTGTTGAACTATCAAAAGCACCAATACCTACACCATCATTTGTTTTAGAATTTAAAGCTATTGTTGGATTTGGATGTACATCCCAAACTATACCTCTAGCTGTAATTGGTGATCCTCCATCTGATGTAATGTTTCCTCCTGATGTAACAGAATTGATAGTAATATTGGAAGCATCATAGGTTGTCAATGCACCGATAGTCGGAACTATTACAATTTCTCCGCCTGTAGTTTCGTTATTAGTACTACAATTAGTAAATGAAATAATGATAAGTACAAACAATAATGATTTAATATATTTCATAATAAAGTATTTACATTGTTAAGGTGTTTCTACTCTTTTATCCCTTGTTTTTAGAGGATATAAAAGAATGGAAACAAAAATATAAAATTAATTGATTAATCTATGCTTTGTTGAAATAAAAGAGGCAACTATTAATTGTGTTTTAGGAGTGATTTTTCAATATGAGATGAGAATTGTTTTTTGATTACTTTTGGTGAAAGACAAATACTAAATGAAAAAAATAATTTTAACCTTGCTTATGAGTGCCCCATTACTAATTGTAGATGCTCAAACCATTCCAAATGCTTTTTTAAATAATTGGAGTGGTCAATATGGAGGCGTACCAGCTTTCGCCGATTATAAACTGAATGATTTGAAACCAGCCATAGAAATGGCGATTCAGGAAAAACTTAGTGAAATCAATAAGATTGCGAATAATCCAAAACCGGCAACATTTGATAATACTATTGTTGCTATGGAAAAAGCTGGAAAGAAGTTGAGCCAAATTAGAGCTGTTTTTGACATTTATGGCTCTAATTTAAGTACACCTGAATTTGCTCCTATTGAATCGGAAATGACACCAAAATTCTCTGAAATTGCCAATAAGGTATATCAAAATGAAAAACTATTTGCCCGAATAGCAACAGTCTATAATGCTCCAAGCAAATCAAAACTGACTGCAGAACAGCAAAGGTTGGTTTGGTATTATTATTCAAACTTCGTTAGAGAAGGTGCCAAAGCAGATGCTAAAAGCAAAGCAAGAATTGCACAAATCAATCAAGAATTGGCAAGTCTTTTTACCAAGTTTAGTCAAAACTTGTTGTTAGAAGAAGAACAATCAATGGGTTTTACCGAGTTAAATGAAATGTCAGGTTTGCCGGCTGATCTTATCAATGCTTATCAAGCAAAATCAAAAGAACTTGGTAGAAGTGACTTAGGAACTGTATCCAATACCCGTTCTTCTGTAGAACCTTTTTTGACTTATTCAAGTTTTAGACCTATGCGACAAATGGTATGGGAAATGTTTGTCAACAGAGGGGAAAGTGGTCATGGATTTGACACTAGTGATGTATTGGTACAAATTTTAAAGCTAAGAGCCGAGAAAGCAAAACTGCTTGGTTTCAAAACTTTCGCCGATTGGAGCTTGTCTAATACAATGGCGCAAAAACCAGAGAAAACATTAGAATTGATGATGTCGGTTTGGAATCCAGCAGTAGAAAAAGTGCATCAAGATGTTGCTGAAATGCAAAAAATTGTTGATGCCGAAGGAGGTGATTTCAAAATCGAACCATGGGACTATCGTTATTATGCCGAAAAAGTTAGAAAAGCAAAATATGATTTAGATGAAAATGATGTAAAACCTTATTTGCAATTAGAAAAATTGCGAGAAGGGATGTTTTGGGTAGCAGGAGAATTATTTCATTTGAGTTTTAAACAAGTCTATAATGTTCCAGTGTATCATCCTGATGTAAGAGTTTTTGAAGTTTCAAATAGAGATAGCGGAAAAATTGTAGGCGTTTGGTATTTCGATCCTTATGCCCGAACTGGAAAACGATCTGGAGCGTGGATGAGTGCTTATAGAGAGCAAAGCCGAGTGGATGGCGATGTAGTTACTATAGTATCCAACAATTGTAATTTCATTAAAGGCAAAGAAGGCGAGCCAATTTTAATTTCATGGGAAGATGCTAGTACTTTATTTCATGAATTTGGTCATGCTTTACATGGTTTGAATTCGAATGTAACCTATCCAAGTTTATCCGGAACTAATACCCCTAGAGATTATGTGGAGTTTCCTTCTCAAATTATGGAAAGATGGCTTGCTACTCCCGAAGTTTTGAATCAATTTGCGTTGCATTATCAAACTGGAAAACCTATGCCAATGTCTTTGGTAGATAGAATTGAAAAAGCAGCTTCATTTAACGAAGGATTTTCAACGGTTGAGACCATTGCGAGTGCTTTAATTGACATGAAATTACACTTGTTAGAAAACCCAAACATTGACCCTAAAGAATATGAAAAGAAAACCTTAGCCGAGTTGCATATGCCTCATGAAATCGTAATGCGTCATCGTATTCCTCAGTTTGGGCATATTTTCTCGAGTGACGAGTATGCGGCAGGTTATTATGGTTATTTGTGGGCCGATGTGATTAGTGCTGATGCTACTGAAGCCTTTACCGAAGGAAAAGGAATGTATGACAAAGAAGTAGCAAAACGGTTATATGATAATGTTTTCAGTATTGGGAACACTATCGATCCTGAAATTGCCTATAAGAAATTTAGAGGAAGAGCTGTAAAAACAGATGCTGTAATGAGAGCCAGAAACTTTCCGATACTTAAAAAGTAATTAATATAAAAAAGCCCAAATCTTACGATTTGGGCTTTGCTTTTTATTTGGTAAAATTTATTTTTTGATAATTCGTAATGAAGCTTTTTTACCTTCATCTGTTATGAAGCTTATGATATAAACACTTGCATTTAGGTTTGAAACATCAACATAATTATACCCCGAAGTATAACGAGTACTAGAAACTAGTCTTCCATTTACATCATAAAGTTCTGATCTTCCACTAGTAGTAGCATCAAACTCAATTTGAGAATCAACTAAGGTTGATTTAAGTGCAATACCCGTATTTTTCAAATCATTAAAGCTAGTAGTGCTTAATGTTGAATCATATTTATAAGTGATAGTAATAGAATTACCAACTTCCGCTCCAAAAGTGTTTATCATGTAAAATTTAAGCACATATATAACAGGATTAATCCCATCACCAGCATTGCTATTTACAAAATGGTCAAAGTTTCCATTCTGACCATTGGCAGGAACAACTGAAGGGCCACTGCTTGGGTAGGTACTATTAACAGAAATGGTGCCAACACAAATGGGATCAATACAAAATTGAAGATTAGTTCCATCAGCGTTGGTCATACTTATTACTTTCATTTTAACATTAATACTACTGGCAGAGCTATTATAAATTTTAAGCCCTAAATAAGCAGGATCTGTTGAGGTAATATTATTAGGATCGCCTAAAACAGAATAAGTAAAAATGTCTCCGTTATTAATAGGAGTTCCGTCTAATTTTTTCATGGTCATTTGTGAAAATGACAATGAAGTACAAAGACAAACGAATAAAACGGTTATTTTTTTCATGGTATTCTAAATTATAAAATTATTTTACCAATAAATGACTGCTATAAGAAGTGTTTCCATTAGCAACATTTACGATGTATTCTCCACGAGCCATTCCCTTAACAGAAATTGTTAAAGCTTGGTTTTCTATTACTTCTTTGTTATTTAAAGTTTGAACTGCTTTTCCTGACATATCATATAGGGTAACAGTATAGTTTCCACCTTTTAAATTGTTGATGGCAACAAAGTCACTTGCTGGGTTAGGATATAAGGCAACTGAAGGGGTTAATTGATTTTGATTTACAGATAAAGTAGCCAATTCAACAGATTTAGCATTTACAACCTCTCCATTATCTTGATCAATAAGCACTAAAACAGCATGCATATTATCAATATTGCTAGTGGCAGGAACTGTATAGTTAAAAGTATATTCCACAGTTTGACCATCAGTAATAGTAGTTGGAACAGAATCTGCTTGTCCGTCATAACCACCTAATAAAGATCTACCAACGTGATTGTATACCATTTGTGCAGCAGGAACTGAACTTGGTAATGATTCATAACCACCCATTGCTCCGTTTGCCCCACCGGCATAATAATTATTTTGATTATAACCAGTAGCCGTACCAGTAACATTATCTTCAGTAACAATAACTCCTAATCGGTAATTAGCATTACCAAATACCGTTCTAAAAGTAGCGTTTGCATTGATGGTAATATTGGAACCGTTAACGGCACCAGTGGCATCTATAGCAACAGGAGTTGTTAATACTTTTCTAGTGTTTAAATTGGATGCCATAAGTGTCTGACTTACGTCTGCACCTAAAACAACGCGGTCAACATTCATACCAGGGAAACCAGAGAAATCAGCACCATTATCATATTCAGTAATCATCATTGGGTCATTGTTATGAACAGCTACACCAATAAATTCATTTGGATACGTAGTGTCCATATATTCCATTGCAACAGCACCTCTTGGACACCATCCACACCAAGTTCCTGTTCCTTCTTCAAACAATACTTTTTTAGGTGAAGCTTGACTTACGGTATTGAATTTTTTTGTTCCAGTATTGTTTGACATTACTGAGTCAGCATTACCATTAACAGCAGTTATAGTCAAAGCCAACTCTTTCTCAACAACACTTGCGTAGTTAACTTTTGTTGGGTGAATTACTGAAGTACTGGTAGCTCCAACCGCTATAGTTTTATTGATAGTACTGATATGATCTGTAACACCATCATTCCAATTAACGGTTAAATTAGTAATGGTATTAACCCCAGTATTTTTAACAGTTAGCGTTAATGTATTATCTGTGCTTTGTAAACTGTATCGGTTCAATTTAGCAGAAACCAATGAAGCATCATTCATAGCTAAACTTTTAATCACAACATTATCAAGCACTAAATAATATTGATCAGTACAATCATAATGTCTAAAAGAAACATAGACAGTTTGTCCAATATAAGCAGATATGTTTATAAACTTATTAGTTAAAGTTCCAGTGGTAGGAGTTACAGTTAAAATTGGTGTTGCAGCATTAATTGTAGCAGGATCATTAGAGGTTGTAATATATACAGAATACTTGTCACCAGGCCAGCTTCCGTTTACAATTTGATCAAAAAATAAGTATAAGTTGCTCTCACTTGTTGAACTAGATAAATCAATAACTGGAGAAGTAACTAAGTTGTCTGGAGTCAAAGCCGTAGTTGATGCATCATCATAAGAGAATGACACCAATGCACCAGTACCAAAAGCACTGTTAATGCCTCCAGCATTTAAAACAGCCCAATTAAATCCGTCTCCGTCGGTATCGTTAATAGTCCATCCATTTAAATCTCCAGTTTCAAAATCTTCTGAGTAATAGGTGTTTTGGGCAAAACCAAACACCGATGTAAGTAAAAAAGCAATTAGGAAAGTAATTTTTTTCATAAAAGTAAAGTTAGTTTATAGTTGTAAAATTTGTTTGTTCTCAAAAAGAAATGCAAGTATAACAAAAAATAATTACTTAAATGACTGCACGTTAGTTAATTATTTACTTTTTTTAAAAAAAATTAAAATTGAACTTAAAATCTATATATTTGCCCCATCAATGGGGATGTAGCTCAGTTGGCTAGAGTGCTTGACTGGCAGTCAAGAGGTCGTGGGTTCGAGCCCCATCTTCTCCACAAAAAAGCCGAAATCAAAACGATTTCGGCTTTTTTTATTTTCCGTTTTTCAAGTCTTCGGCAACTTTTTCCAATTCCATATACCAATCTTCGCCAAACTTTCTGATTAAAGCTTCTTTTACAAATTTATAAACGGGTACTTCCAACTCTTTTCCCAAGGAACAAGCAGGACTGCAAATATCCCAACGGTCATAATTGACAGCAGCGAATTCGCTAAAATCTTTGACACGAATGGGATATAAATGACAAGAGACAGGCTTTTTCCAGTTGATGATGCCTTGATTGTAGGCTTGTTCAATGCCACATAAAGCAGTCTTTCCATCAAAAATCACATAAGCACAATCTTTATTATCAATCAATGGAGTTTCCAAATCTTGGTCGGTACCAACTACCCAAGTCCCCAGTCTTTCAATAGCTTCAATACCTTCTTTGCGTAAAAAAGGTTTCACTTTTGGATAGATTTCTTCTAAAATTTTAGTTTCTTCTTGGCTCAATGGAGCACCAGCATCACCATCTACACAACATGCCCCATGGCAAGCTGAAAGATTACAAACAAAATCTTTTTCGAGTATATCTTCTGAAACGATGGTTTTTCCTAATTGAAACATTTTATATTAAGAGGAGGAAGCCCTGTGGGCTTCAGGTATTTTTAAAAATGAATTATAATTTTTTTGCTATAGTCAAAAGCTCAACTTTCAATGCAAAGGTAAAATCTAAAACCATTATAAACGATTAAAAAACCTAATTTTGTAAAAAATAAGTAGCATGAACATAGATTTTCGAGAAATAGCCACTGCCACTATGGTGCTTTTTGCCGTAATTGATATTGTTGGAAGCATTCCGGTGATTATTGATTTGAGAGCCAAGTTTGGTCATATTCAATCGGGGAAAGCATCGTTGGTTTCTTTGGGAATTATGATCGCCTTTCTTTTCGTAGGAGAAGAAATCCTAAAACTAATTGGAATTGATGCTAATTCGTTTGCTGTTGCTGGTTCATTTGTGTTGTTCTTTTTAGCTTTGGAAATGATATTAGGCATTAGATTGTATAAAGAGGAGAAAGCAAGTTCGGCATCAATAGTTCCCATAGCATTTCCACTAGTGGCCGGAGCAGGAACTATGACAACCTTACTTTCCTTAAGAGCCGAATTCCAATCGGTTAATATTATTATTGCTATCTTTTTGAATATTTTTTTAGTGTATCTAGTATTAAAATCTTCGGCAAAAATTGAAAAAATGTTAGGAGAAAACGGATTAAGCATCATCCGAAAAGTATTTGGCATCGTGCTTTTGGCAATTGCTGTTAAATTATTTGCAGCTAATGTTAAAGGACTCTTTGCATAACAGCATATTTTAGTATTTTTGTCGTCTAAATGCATCACATGAAAATTTTCACTAACATTCTTCTTTTTATTGCTATTGCTTTAATAATAGTAAATATATTCCTCATCGATTTCAAAAATCCTTTAGAAGGAAATAGTATGGTTGCTTTAATTGGCGTTGTGGCTTCTTTTTGTGCGGTTTTAATTCTGTTGATTTTCAGAATGTCTAAAAAAATAGAAAGCAAACTAAAACAGTAAACCATGTATGATGTCCTGATTATTGGAGGAGGCGTTTCGAGCATGTCTTGTGCTTTGATTTTAGGATCTGCTCAAAATAAACCCTTCGCTACCGATAAAAAAATTGGGATTATCACTCACCAAAAAGCTTCGTCTTTGCAAGACGCAGTATTCAATAACGCTTATGGAATCCCGCCTGGGAAATTAGGTTCTGAATTACTAAAAGAAAGTGTTGATCAATTACATCAATTATATCCTCACATCATTCAAATTCCAGAAGAAAAAGTAATGAAACTAGAAGGTATAGCTGGAAATTTTACTATTACTACTAATAAGAATTCGTATCAAACTAAGATGGTAGTTATCGGAATTGGCGCTGGAAACCCTTTTTCTATTGAAGGTTTGGAGGAGTTTGTAATGCCTCATCAAAAAGTAATTGCCGAAAAAAACAGAATTCAATTAAAAAATACTGACCATAAAGTGACCGAAGGCATCTATGTTATTGGAACTTTGGCAGGCTGGAGAAGTCAATTAACCATTGCCGCCGGGAGTGGTGCTTCGGTAGCAACCGATATTCTAACACTTTGGAATAATAGTGTTCATGTGCAAGTACATGACAGTGTCCGGAAATAATTATTTCAAAACAGCTTTTAACATCGTATCATCTTTTAAAATGATTTGGTAGTAGTGGCTTTCGCCAAATAATTGTCGAGCAAATTCAGCAGTGATGTATTTTTGAACAAGCGCTTTATTGTTGTCTAATTTCATTTCCAAACCGGCATCTTTCAGGTAGCTTTCAAATTTCAATATATAGCTATTATCACTTTTCATTTTGGCTAAAAATTGCTGGAAATTCCATCCTCTAAAAGAATTTCGGTTTTTGTCTAATTGTTCAAAAACGAAATGGCCAACAACACCAGAGTTTAATATGTAAGCCAAACTTTCTTCTCCTTTTTTAACTTCCAACGGGACAAAAATATCGGGAACAATGCCACCACCACCATAAACAGTTCTGCCTTTTTTGGTTTTAAATTTTAGTGAATCGGCTACTTTAATTTTATCTTTGGCATACAATTCCCCACTTTCAAAACGTTTCTCAAAGTCTTGTTCATAGGCTTCTCCATCACCTTTTATATAGGGTTTTTGAATAGAACGACCGCTTGGAGTGTAATAGCGGGATGTTGTTAAACGCACCGCCGAACCATCATCAAAATCCATTTCGCGTTGTACCAATCCTTTTCCAAAGGAACGGCGACCTACAATAATTCCTCTGTCATTGTCTTGAATAGCTCCAGATAAAATTTCGCTGGCCGAAGCCGAGTTTTCATCGATTAGGACATAAACTTTTCCCGTTTCAAAAATACCTTCATCGGTTGCATAGGTTTTTTCTATTTTGCCTTTTCGGTTTTTGGTAAAAACTATTAGTTCTTTGTCTTTCAATAGATCATCGGCAATTTGAACGGCTTTTTCTAAGTAACCACCACCGTTGTCTCGCAAGTCGATTACTAAAGTGGTCATGCCTTGTTTTTTCAATAGTTCTAAGCCTTCATGAAATTCATCATAAGTGTTTTCGGCAAAGCGATTGATTTTGATGTAACCTACTGTTTTATTCAACATCAAATAAGCATCCACACTTTTTATTGGAACCACTTCACGTTCAACAGTAATTTTTAGTTTTTTATTAGTGCTTTTTCTATAAATAGTTAAATCAACGGTAGAACCTTCTTCTCCTTTTAATTTGTTATATAAACTGTCAGTGGGTAATTTTCTTCCGAAAAGTTTTGACTTATCAGTATACAAAATTCGATCACCGGCTAATATTCCTGCTTTGGCTGCTGGACCATTTTCAAGTGATTTTACCACAGCAACGCTATCGTTATAAATATAAAAATTAACGCCTATGCCTACAAAATCTCCCTTCATAATTTCTGCTTCAGAAGATTGTTCGCTTGGCGGAATATAAACCGAATGCGGATCAAGGTTGGCAAGGATACTATTTACCGTTAAATCTACTATCGAATCAGAATTGACTTTGTCAACATATTCATCGTTTATAAAATCAATTAAGCGTTCGATTTTGGCTTTTCTTGCACTTTGTTTGGATATAGTTCGAGCCGGAAAATTAATCATACCACCAATCACTATGCCCAAAGCGACGCAAGAGAATAGTAATAATGGTAAATATTTTTCCTTTGATTTCATTTACTCTAGAATTTCTATTTGATGTACGTTAACGCCTGCTTTCACTAAAAAATCTACACCCGAAGTGTCACGATAACTATGTTGATATACGACTCTTTTTATACCCGATTGATGGATGAGTTTGCTACATTCTTTACAAGGTGAAAGAGTAATGTATAAGGTAGCATTTTCACAAGTTTGTGTAGAGCGCGCTACTTTTGAAATGGCATTAGCTTCGGCGTGAAGCACATACCAGTGCGTTAATCCGTCATTGTCTTCACAACAGTTTTCAAAACCACTTGGGGTACCATTATAACCATCAGAAATTATCATTCGGTCACGAACAATTATAGCACCAACTTGCTTGCGTTTGCAGTAAGAAAGTTTGCTCCATTCGGCAGCAATTCTTAAATAGGCAATATCGTATTTTTTTTGTTTTGCTTCTTTCATTCCAAAAAATCAAATGGTTTTTCTTCTAGCCCCGATTGTAGCTGGCTACCATGTAGCGCGGAAAGCGGGAATACGGAAAGCAAATATACCCAAACCTTTCGCTTCTATACAATTATTTTTGCCAAATTTCATTCTGTAAAATCATCGGAATGACAACTCCTACAATAAAAGCAGAAATGGTTAATGTCCAGTCGCGTTTAGAGAATTTGAATAGTGTTTGCGCCATGTAAGCCAATAATAACGATAGTACTACGACAATAATTTGAGCTGCTTCTATCCCGATGGCAAATTCAAAAAGCGGTAAAAGTTTATCGGTTGGTTTTCCTGAAAGGATGTTATTGAAATAATTTGAAAAGCCTAAACCGTGAATGATTCCAAAGAAAACGGTTATAATCCCAATGAAAGTAATAGTGTCTTTTTTGCTTGATTTTCCAGAAGCAATGATGTTGTACATTGCAGCTATTAGAATGGTTATCGGTATTAAGAATTCGACTATATTTGATTTTACCGTAACCACATTAAATACGGAAAGGAATAAAGCTAAAGTATGTCCCAAAGTGAAAAAGGAAACCAAAATTAGAATGCGTTTCCAAGATTTAAATTCATAGGGAACCGTTAATGCTAGCAGGAATAAAACATGGTCATAAGCAAAAACATTGAGCACATGCTTTAATCCGATATTGAAGTATATCCAGAAATCTGACATTAGTAAATAGGTTATTTAGGAACGTAAACTTACGATTTATTTTTATTGAGTAATTAAAATAAATTCTATAATTGAAAAAAAACATTTTTAAAAATGGTTTCTCAAAAAGGGGAAATTGACTTATATTTGCAGTATTAAAACCCTTATAATTATGTCATTTTCAGATTTATTTGATAGCGAATTCAAAAGTAGAAATAAAGGTCATTTTTCAGCCATAGTACGTGTTGCCACTGCCGATGGGGATATGAGTAAAGAAGAAAAAGAATTTTTGGATAAGCTTGCTGTACGTTTAGAAATTTCTCCTGCAGAATACGAAGAGATTTTAGAAAACCCATTAAAATATCCAATCAATCCACCGTATTTGCATACACAACGCTTAGAGCGTTTGTTTGATTTGTCAAGAATGGTGTTTGCTGATCACGTGTTAGGCCCGAGACAAAAAGAAATCCTTACCAAGTTTGCATTAGCTTTAGGGTTCACTCCAGGCAACGTAAATTATATAGTTGATAAAGCATTGTCATTATTAGTTATGAATGTAGATTTAGATACATTTATTTACGAAATGACACATATGAATAAATAAAAAAAGCCTCAATTTTGGGGCTTTTTTGTTAACTATATTTGGCCATAAATTCTTCGGCCTTGTCTACCATATTATAACTTCCACAGAAAAACGGAACGCGTTGGTGTAATTCTGTTGGTTGTATTTCCATAATTCTTCCGAAACCGTCTGAAGCTTTTCCACCGGCTTGTTCTGCAATGAAAGCCATAGGGTTGCATTCATATAGTAAACGCAATTTTCCTTTGGGTGATTTTGAACTGGTTGGGTAAATATATATTCCACCTTTAATCATATTACGGTGAATGTCAGAAACCAAACTTCCAATATATCTTGAGGTATAAGGACGATCCCCTTCTTCTAACTGACAGTATTTCAAATAATCTTTTACGCCTTGTGGAAAATGAACATAGTTGCCTTCGTTGATAGAATAAATATTTCCATCTTTTGAAAATTGCATGTTGGGATGTGATAAATAAAACGTTCCAATGGCGGGGTTCAAAGTAAACCCGTTAACTCCATGTCCTGTTGTGTATACTAACATAGTTGAGGTTCCATAAATAACATAACCAGCAGCCACTTGACAGGTTCCTGGTTGCAGAAAATCTTCTAAAGTAACCGGAGTTCCTACGGGAGTTTTTCTTCTGTAAACCGAAAAAATGGTTCCCACAGATACATTCACATCAATATTTGAAGAACCATCTAAAGGATCCATCAAAACTATATATTTATTATTGTGACTGTTGTCTGACCCTGCCACTGTAATAAAATCATCGTTCTCTTCCGAGCCAATACCACAAACAATTTCACGATTAATTAGGGTTTGAATGAAAACTTCATTAGCGTAAACATCTAATTTTTGCTGATCTTCTCCTTGAATATTTTGTTCGCCAGCAGCCCCAACAATATCTACTAATCCGGCTTTGTTTACTTTATAGTTTACTACTTTGGCAGCTAACCGAATTGAATTAATAATTCTTGATAATTCTCCCGATGAATACTGAAAATCAGATTGTTTTTCAATGATAAACTCTCCTAAGGTTTTATTGCGTTCTTCCATTACGAAATCGTTGTAGTTGTTGCTGCAAATATCGTTTTTTTTATCATAAAGAAAAGGTAAACTAATAAAAAAGTCTGCCATAAATCTTTGTAAAACTTATTTTATCTTTGCGGTTCATTATTTTTAAAAATTAAAACCATGAAGACAAAATTTATTATTGCCGTGATTCTTGTAACTGCTTTGAATAGCACTAAAATAAATGCACAAATTAATTTAGGGGAAAGAGCTATGGGCGCACTTCAATCGGGAGTTGCTAGCTTTACTTATAGCGATGAAGACGCCGCAGCCATGTCAAAACAAGCGGTTAGAAAAATGGATTCTAGTAATGTAGTTGCCGGATCAAAAGACGGTTATGCCTTGCGTTTGAACAGAATTTTTGGTAAACATGCTAATGAAAAAGGACTGACTTTAAATTATAAAGTTTACATAACTAAAGATGTCAATGCTTTTGCAACTGCTGATGGAAGCGTTAGAGTTTTCTCGGGCTTGATGGATATCATGGATGATAATCAACTACTTGCGGTTATAGGTCACGAAATTGGACACGTGGCTAATCACGATTCACGCGATGCTGTGAAAGCAGCCTTAAGAAAATCAGCTGTAGTTGGGGCTGTTGCATCGCAATATGATAAAGTTGCAAAATTAACAGATAGTCAGTACGGACAAATAGCCTGTGCTATTTTAGATAGTAGGTACAGCCGTAAACAAGAGTCGGAAGCAGATGACTACTCTTATGATTTTATGAAACGAAATGGCTATAATGTGAATGCTGTTGAAGCTGCATTTACTATTTTGGCCAAAATGAGTGGCGGTGCTAGTGCCGATTTCATCAGTAAAATGATGAGCTCGCATCCAGACCCACAGGACAGAGCGGATAAAGCCAAAGCCAAAGCAACTTCAGATGGATTATACAAACCATATGTTCAAATGAAAATTTCGAATAAAGCAACAGCTCCAAGTAAAAAATCGACAAAAAAGAAGAAAAAATAATATCCATGATTATCCGAAAAGGAGAAAAAAAAGACATGCCTTCAGTTCTTGAACTCATTCAGGAACTAGCTATTTTTGAAAAAGAACCAGATGCGGTCGTAGTTACCGTTGCTGATTTAGAGCGTGATGGTTTTGGCGAAAAGCCATTATTTTATACATTTATAGCTGAGCTAGAAGGTAATATTGTGGGCATGGCACTATATTATTATCGCTATTCTACTTGGAAAGGAAAAACCATTCACCTTGAAGATTTGATTATAAAAGAAGAAATGCGCGGTTCAGGTTTGGGCTTTGCTTTGTATTCTGAAATAATAGTTCAAGGCAAAAGAGATAACGTTCGCCGAATTGAATGGAATGTTTTAGACTGGAATACACCTGCTATCGATTTTTATATTAAATCGGGCGCTAAAGTTTTAGACGATTGGCGAGTAGCTCAAATGGACGAAAAAGGAATCAATGAATTTTTAAGTAAGTTATAATGAGAATATTCAAATTTGGTGGCGCTTCATTAAAAGATGCTGAGGGGATTAAAAATGTATTTAGTGTTTTAGAAAAAGTAGGTCATGAAGATACTCTTTTAGTTATTTCCGCAATGGGGAAAACGACCAATGCACTGGAAACAGTTATTAAAAACTACTTCGAAAAGTCAAATGAATTTCATTCTTCTTTGCAAGAAGTTAGAAAATACCACAACCAAATTTTGATGGATTTATTCGATGACGAAGAACACGATGTTTTTTATGCTGTCAATAGCCATTTTGCGGATTTAGAATATTTTTTGCGAAGCAATAAATCACCCAACTATAACTTTGTTTATGACCAAGTGGTTGGTTATGGTGAAATAGTTTCTACTACTATAGTAAGTCATTATTTCAATCATGCAGGTTTAAAAAACAACTGGGTTGATGTTCGAAATTTTATCAAAACCAATAATAATTATCGAGATGCCGATGTAGATTGGGACAAAACGCAACAATTTATTTCCAAAGGCATTAAGAAAAAAGCACTCAACATTACTCAAGGATTTTTAGGTTCAGATGAAAATAACTTTACTACAACATTGGGTCGAGAGGGTTCCGATTATACTGCTGCCATTTTTGCCTATTGTTTAAATGCCGAAAGTGTAACCATCTGGAAAGACGTTCCTGGCGTTTTAAATGCTGATCCACGTTATTTTGAAAATGCAGTTTTATTAAATCAAATTTCCTATCGAGAAGCTATAGAGTTAGCCTTTTATGGTGCTTCAGTTATCCATCCTAAAACATTGCAACCTTTACAAAAAAAGGAAATCCCACTGCATGTAAAATCATTTATCAATCCGCTATTGTCTGGAACAAGCGTTTCAAAAGGAAAAGATTTGGAGCCACAAACGCCTTGTTTTATAGTTAAAAAAGACCAATTACTACTGTCATTATCCTCCATTGATTTCTCTTTTATTATGGAAGAAAACATCAGTGAAATATTTTCTTTATTGCATCAATATAAAATCAAAACTAGTTTGATTCAAAATTCGGCCATTAGTTTTTCGGTTTGTGTGGAAGATAAATTTGGAAAATTTGATGAACTGAGAGCTGTTTTGTCAAAAAAATTCAAAGTATCCTATAACGAAAATGTGTCATTATACACTATTCGTCATTTCAACGAAAAAGCTGCCAAAATTGTAGAGACTGGTAAAACCGTTTTGGTAAAACAAATTTCAAGAGATACCATGCAGATTGTAACCAAGGAGTAATTTCGCTAAATAGAAATACTACATTTAAACTTTTCTCGTTATTATATGTATGCCGAAAAGACTTCTTTTATTGTTGATACTGCTAGGTTTTTCAGGGCTTTCGGCTCAGGAAATCAAATCGTTGTATCAAGCCAAAAAAGTGGTAGTTTCATTAGACACCATCAGTCTTGAAAAAGTAAGCATCAGTCCTAGTTTTTTTAAATTGCAAAAAGCAGATGGAACAACAATCGATAGCACATTCTATAAAGTTGATTTCAAAACAGGGAAGTTAATTTTTAAAAATGGCTTCACTTCTCAAGACAGTATTACTGTTCGCTACTTCAATTACCCAGAGCATTTAACCAAAACGTATAGCATTTACGACCAAGATAAAGTGGTGCCCAATGAAGCAGGAAATCTTTATAAAATTAATCGTTCGGTTAAAAAGTTTGTGCCATTTGATGGGCTTAATACATCAGGAAGTATAACGCGTGGCGTCACCATTGGCAATAACCAAAATACTTCGGTAACATCCAATCTTGATTTACAAATTACAGGTAAAATATCGGATAAAGTCTCTCTCCGTGCTTCTATACAAGACAGCAATATTCCATTGCAGGATAATGGGTATTCACAAAAATTAGACGAATTTGATCAAATTTTCATCGAATTATTTACCGATAAATGGAATATCCGTGCTGGTGATTTATTTCTGGAAAACAGGCAATCCCGTTTTCTGAATTTCAACAAAAAAGTACAGGGGCTTTCTACCCATTTCACCTTTGGTGGAGAAGAAAACAAAACAGAAATTTTTGCTGCTGGTGCTTTAGTTCGTGGTCAATATGCCAAAAGTTCGTTCACTGGGCAAGAAGGCAATCAAGGACCTTATAAGTTAAAAGGAAATAATGGTGAGTTATTCGTACTGGTGATTTCAGGATCTGAAAAAGTATATGTCAACGGAATTTTGCGCAAGCGTGGCGAAAACAACGATTATATCATTGATTACAACGCTGGAGAAATTACCTTTACATCGCTTTTCCCCATTACTTCTGAAATGAGAATTGTGATTGAATACCAATATTCGGATAGAAGTTATACTCGTTTTGTGACCTATGTTGGCGCCAATCATGAAGCTAAAAAATGGAGTTTAGGAGGCTATTTATATTCTGAAAATGATATAAAAAACCAACCATTGCAGCAAAATCTATCATCGGAACAAGTCGCTATTTTAGCAAATGCCGGTGACAACGTCAATTTAATGAATGCGCCATCCGCGTATGAGGATTCGTATTCGGAGAATAAAATTCTGTACAAAAAAATTACGGTAACAGGAGGTGAAGCTTTTGAATATTCAAACAATCCTAACGATGTCTTATATAATGTGAAGTTTACCTATGTAGGTGTTAACCAAGGGAGTTATATTTTAACCAATTCCAATTCTAATGGTAAAATTTATCAATATGTTGGTTTAACAAGCACCACTCCTAACAGAAATTATGAACCTATCACGCGATTGATTGCGCCAAATAAAATTCAAATAGCAACTATTTTAGGAAAGTACAATCCGAGTGGGAAAACCAATGTCGATTTTGAAGTTGGAGTGAGTAATAACGATTTGAATTTATTTTCTTCTATCGATGACAATGATAATAAAGGAGTCGCAGGAAAGCTGAATTTCAAGCAACGGTTGTTTACCAAAAAATGGCAAGTGGATGCTTTTGGAAATTATCAATATGTGCAGCAAAATTTTAAAACTATTGAGCGTTTATTTAACATTGAGTTTAATCGCGACTGGAATTTAACCACATTTGAAGGCAATCAAAGTTTGATAATTAACGGGTTAGATTTTATTTTACCCAATAAAGGAAAATTAACCTATCAGTTTGAGAAACTAGATTTTTCTAAAAGTTTTTCAGGTAATCGGCATTTAGTTAATGGGTTTTTTAAACTCAATAATTGGAACATTCAGGAAACAGGTAGTTATTTAAAAAGTGACGGCGATTATGCTGCTTCTACCTTTATTAGAAACCAATCACAAGCTCGTTATCATTTCAAAAAAAACTGGATTGGAGCTAGTTTGCGATTGGAAAATAACAAAGAAAAACTGGTTACCACCAATCAATTATCGGCTTTGTGCCAACGATTTTCAGAATACGGAGCATTTGTAGGTCGTGGAGATAGCACCAAAGTTTTTGTAGAATTGGGTTATTTGCAACGTGTGAATGACAGTTTACTTAACGGTTTTTTGAAAAAAGTAAACACATCGCAATCTTATTTCTTGAAATCAAAATTAATCCAAACTGATAAAAGTGATTTGTCATTATTTGTCAATTACAGAAATTTAAAATATGTTGATAATGCAAGACCCAACGAGCCTTCGTTGAATTCTAGATTACTTTATAATGACCAATATTTTAAGCAATTTGTGCAAGTGACCACGGCGTATGAAACTACTTCGGGAAGAATAGCACAACAAGAATATACCTATCTCGAGGTACAACCTGGGCAAGGAATTTATACATGGAACGATTACAATAATAATGGAATTCAGGAATTACAAGAATTTGAAGTGGCTCCTTTTCCTGACCAAGCTAAGTATGTACGCGTGTTTTTACCAAATCAGGTTTTTGTTAAAACACATCAAAATAAATTCTCACAGTCGCTTACTTTAAATCCGGCACAATGGCAAAATGAATCCGACTTCAGAAAAATATTGTCTCATTTTTACGATCAAGCCTCCTATTTAATTGAGCGAAAAATTAAACGCAACGGAGATAATTTTGACTTAAATCCATTTTCAACTTCTGATGCCAACTTAATAGGGTTGAATACCAGTTTTAGAAATAGTTTATTCTACAATAGAGGCAAACAAAGACATTCAGTAACCTATACCTTTACTCAAAACAAATTGAAAAGCTTATTAACCGTCGGCACACAGGAAAGCAATAACAACTCACATCAACTGCAGTATGCGCATTTGGTTCAAAAAACTTGGTTGTTTACACTGGCTTCCAAAACGGTTTTCACGTCTTTATATTCAGAAAATTATTCGGGTAAAAACTTTGAAGTTAATACGTATGAAATCAACCCAAAAATTTCTTACTTGTTTAATAAAAATGCCAGCTGGGACATTTTTTATGAATACAAAAACAAAGAAAACAATTTGGGTGATTCCGAAAAATTACTTCAAAATCGCTTCGGAACTTCTTTCTCTTATGCTAGCGAAAAAAAGCTAACCATGAATGGAGAGTTTTCATTATATCAAAATAAATTTACGGGTGATGCTCAATCTCCAGTGGCTTTTCAGATGCTAGAAGGCTTACAGCCTGGTAAAAATATGACGTGGCGTTTACTCATTCAAAAGAATCTAACAGAGTTTTTGGATATCAATATTAATTACCAAGGAAGAAAAACAGAAACCAGTCAAACCATTCACACTGGAAATGTACAATTGAGAGCCTATTTTTAATAGTTTTCAATAACAAGGTATTTATTTTTTTCTTACTTTTAGATTACCAAAATTTTAAACTAATCACTATGAAAAAACTTTTTTTAATGTGCTTCCTTATTGTTTTTATAGCAAATAGCAACGCACAAAAAACGAAGGCTGAAAAAGCCAAAGCCAAACAGAAAAAGCAGCAAAAGAAAAAACAGAAAAAGCAGCAAAAGAAAAAAAAGGCAAAGCCGAAAAGAAAGCTAAAAAAGAGGAAAAAGAAGTAAAAGAAAAAGTTTCTAAATCCAAAAAAGAAACTGAGGAGAAGTTGAAAAAAGACGGAACTCCCGATAAGCGTTTTAAAAAAGAAAATAAAGCTTCTGTTCAAGGC
>CANJDA010000018.1 GCA_947472705.1 Flavobacteriaceae bacterium | reverse complement strand
CATTTAATGATTCTATTTTAGAATCAGCTTGTTTGCATGCAAAGGCAAGTCCGAAGTGGAGCAATGCCAAACCTAGTTTAGGTAAGTGTTTCATTTTTCATTCATTTAAATAGTTATTAATAGTTTACAATTCCGGTTTTAAATATGCGTAAATGGATAAGTGTAATTTTCTATCAATAATTAAAATGAATTACTAGTTAAACGTTTTTAGATTCTTATTAAAAAGCGTGCCAAAAATTTGAATTTTTCTAATTTTCCATAAGAATTATTTTTGTCGTAATTTTGAGCTCAATAAAATCAAGCTGTTTGAGAACTCTGCTTTCCAAAAAAATAGATAATTCCTTAGCCTTTAAAACTCAATTATTGGCTTGGGCGCAACAGTTTGACGAAGTAGTTTTTTTAGATTCAAATAACTATAATCAAAAATATTCCTCTTACGATTGTGTTTTAGCTGTTGAGGCTTTTACTTCTATTAAAACAGATTATCTAAATGCCTTTGTCGATTTGCAACAATACCAGCAACTAACAAAAGACTGGCTGTTTGGTTATTTGACTTATGATGTTAAAAATGATATAGAAGATTTACAGTCGAATAATTTTGATGGATTAGGTTTTCCGGATTTGTTTTTTTTTCAGCCTAAAAAGTTATTTTTCCTAAAAGGCAACGTCCTTGAAATACAATACCTTCGAATGTGTGATGATGAGATTGAAAGGGATTATGAAGCCATTATAAATGTTACACCAACATCCATTAATCATCCATCATTTGCTATAAAGCAACGCATTTCTAAAGAAAATTATCTTTCAAAAGTAGAAAGTATGTTGGAGCATATTCATCGTGGTGATATATATGAAGCTAATTTTTGTATGGAATTCTTTGCCGAAAATGCGACTATTGATCCTTTAGATATTTATCAAAAACTAATTAGCATCTCATTGCCACCCTTTGCTACTTATTTTAAAAACAAGCATCACTATTTGCTTTGTGCATCTCCCGAACGCTATATTCGAAAGGAAGATAGTAAAGTCATATCCCAACCTATAAAAGGAACAGCTAAAAGGTTTTCTGATCTAGTTTTGGATGAACAAGCAAAAAAAGCATTAGCGAATAATCCAAAAGAACGATCTGAAAATATTATGATAGTCGATTTGGTTCGTAATGATTTATCACGCACTGCCATGAAAGGTTCTGTAGATGTAGAAGAGTTGTGTGCTATTTATTCGTTCGAACAAGTGCACCAAATGATCTCTACTATAGTTTCTCAAGTTGAAAGCACTATTTCACCTGTAGAAATACTCCGCACCACTTTCCCAATGGGAAGCATGACAGGAGCACCGAAAATATCAGCTATGAAAATCATTGAAACATTGGAAGAAACCAAGCGTGGCTTATACAGCGGTACTGTGGGCTATTTTACTCCAAATGGTGATTTCGATTTCAATGTTGTAATTCGAAGTATAGTATACAATGCACAAAACCAATACCTTTCATTTTCGGTCGGAAGTGCAATTACTTCACAAGCCATTCCAGAACAAGAATATGAAGAATGCTTTATTAAAGCGAAAGCAATGTTTGAAGTGTTGAAATAGAAATTATTACTACTTTTGAACATGCTTCAACAATTCGAAAAACACATCAATCATAATTTTCCTTTTCTTAAAGAAAAGAGATTACTTTTGGCGGTTAGCGGTGGCGTTGATAGTATAGTGTTGCTGTATTTATGCCGTCAATTGGATTTAAGTTTTGCAGTCGCTCATTGTAATTTTCAATTGCGTGGCGATGAAAGCGATGATGACGAACAGTTTGTCAAAGCAATTTGTCACGAATTGCGCATTCCCATTTTTATTGAAAAATTTGTCACAGCAGCTTTTGCAGAAGTGCATAAGTTATCGATTCAAGTTGTAGCTAGAAAACTTCGCTATGAATGGTTTGAAACCCTTTTGCAAAATCATGATTACGATTATATTCTAACAGCACATCATTTGGATGATAGTTTAGAAACTTTTCTAATCAATTTCACTAGAGGCACAGGTTTAGAAGGTTTAACTGGAATTCCAGAGCAAAATGAAAGCATAATTCGACCAATGTTGAAGTTTTCTCGAAATGAAATAGAAGATTTTGCCAAAGAAAATAAATTGCCATGGCGAGAAGACAGCAGCAATGCTTCTGATAAATATTTACGCAACAAATTAAGGCATCATGTAATTCCTATTTTGAAAGAACTGAATCAAAGTTTGTTAACTTCATTTGAAAATACGTTGACACATTTAGGCCAAGCTCAATCAATGGTAGATGATGCTTCCAAAATAGTGTATCGAAAAGTAGTTGAAGATGGTAATGGACAAAAGAAAATTAATTTATCCGAATTATTGCAATTGCCCAATTACAGAGCCTATCTCTTTCAATGGTTGAATCCCTTTGGGTTTAGTGATTGGAATGCTATATACGATTTAGTAGAGGCGCAGTCTGGTAAGCAGATTTTTTCAGTTAAGTTCACTTTACTAAAAGATAGAAATTATTTAGTTGTTTTTCCAACACAAATAGAAAACCCTGAAATTTATTTTGTAAATGAGCATCAAAATGAAGTTAAAATTCCCTTAAAATTGTCTTTTTGTATGGTGGATGATATTTCGGTTCAGTCAACTAATACTATATTTGTGGATGAAAATTTGTTGCAGTTTCCATTACAAATCAGAAAATGGCAACAAGGCGATGTGTTTTATCCATTAGGGATGGAAGGCAAGAAGAAAGTTAGTAAGTTTTTCAAAGACGAAAAACTTTCTTTACCAGAAAAATCAAATACATGGATTTTATGCTCTGACAATCAAATTGTTTGGATTATAGGTAAACGAGCCGATAACCGATTTAAAATTACAAAACAAACAACCAAAATTATACAAATACAACTTTAAGAATGAACAAATTACTAGTTACACTTCTATTGTTTTTAGCCTTCGCCAAAGGAACGGCACAAATTGTAAAACCCGTTAAATGGACATCCAAAGTGGAGAAAGTTTCAGATACCGAATTCAATTTGGTTATGGAAGGAAAGATAGATGACGAATGGCATGTGTATTCTCAATTTACTCCTGATGGTGGTTCGTTACCAGCCGAATTCAAATTCACTGATGCTAAAGGAAATTATGAATTGATGGGTAAAGTAAAAGAAAGTCCTTATAAAAAACGTTTTAATGATGTCTTTGCTGTTGATGAGTATTATTTTGAAAAAGAAGTGACCTTTACCCAAAAAGTAAAAGTAACTAACCCAAAGTTAACAGTAATCAAGGGCATGATAGACTATCAAGTATGTAAACAAGTTTGTATCAACGATACCAAAACTTTTACATTTGCAATACCATTAATGCCTATCGCAAAAGTTACTCCAATAGACACTATTAAAGTTGAGGTAACTAGCACAACAAAAGACACTACAGTTAAAACTGTTGAAAATGAAGTCAAATCAAAAGTAACAGTTCCTAAGAAAGAAGAGAAAAAAGGGTTGTGGATGATTTTCTTTTTGGCTTTTCTAGGTGGTTTAGCCGCTTTATTGACTCCTTGTGTATTTCCAATGATACCAATGACAGTTAGTTTTTTTACTAAGCAAAGTAAAAATCCGGCTAAAGGAAAAAGTAACGCAATTATTTATGGTATCTCAATTATTGCTATCTATGTGATTTTAGGATTGGCCATTACTGCTATTTTTGGTGCCGATGCCTTAAATGCTTTGTCTACTAATCCATGGTTTAATGTAATTTTCTTTTTATTGTTAGTAGTTTTCGCCGTTTCATTCCTTGGAGCCTTTGAAATAATGCTACCCAATTCATGGGCCAATAAAGTAGATAGACAAGCCGATAGAGGAGGAGTAATAGGTATTTTATTTATGGCTTTAGCTTTGGCAATCGTCTCTTTTTCGTGTACGGGTCCCATTGTAGGTACTTTGTTGGTTGAATCTGCATCAAAAGGAGGAATTGCTCCAATTGTTGGAATGCTTGGCTTTTCATCGGCTTTGGCTTTACCATTTATGTTGTTTGCTATGTTTCCTAGTTGGATGCATTCATTGCCAAAATCTGGTGGATGGTTGAATACGGTAAAAGTATCATTAGGGTTTTTAGAATTGGCATTGGCTTTTAAATTTTTATCAAATGCCGATCTAGTATTGCAATTGCATTATTTGGAAAGAGAAGTATTTTTAGCCATTTGGATAGCCATATTCGGAACTTGGGCTTTATATTTATTAGGCAAAATTACGACACCACATGACAGTCCGTTATCCCATATTTCTGTTGGTAGATTATCATTAGGATTATTGGTGATGGCCTTTACTGTTTATATGATTCCTGGATTATTTGGGGCGCCTTTAAAATTAATTAGTGCGTTTCCTCCGCCACAAACCTATAGTGAAAGCCCGATGGGATTTTCTGGAAATTCGAGTAGTTCTTCAACAGAAGCCTTGCCTGAAGGAGCTGAGATTGGTCCAAATAATTTAATTGTTTTCAAAGATTATGATAAAGGTTTAGCTTATGCAAAAACAGTAAACAAACCTGTTATGATAGATTTTACGGGCTATGCATGTGTCAATTGCCGTAAAATGGAAAACAATGTATGGTCTGATGAAAAAGTCAAGGAAGTTTTAAAAAAAGAAGTGGTTTTGATTTCACTTTATGTAGATGATAAAAGGGAATTGCCTAAAAATGAACAAACCGTTTCCAAAGTAACAGGTAATGACATTATCACTATCGGAAATAAATGGACAGAATTGATCATAACTCGATATAATACCAATACACAACCTTACTATGTTTTGATGGATTTAAAAGAGCAAAAGCTAAACGAACCTGTAAGTTATACGCCAAACGTTGAGGAGTATTTAACTTGGTTAAAAACGGGTATTTCTAAGTTTAAAAAATAATAAAAAAGTCCCAATTTCTTGGGACTTTTTTATTGCTGTTTATGGTAATGATGTTCTGTAAATCGGTTCCAACCTTTTTTAACTTTACTTTCAACGGCCCAATGGAATCCATATTCATCATCAGGCCAATAAATCATTCGGGCTATACCAGCTGGCATTTGTGCCTCAAAGCAGATGGCTTCAGGATGAATATCTGTACCATCAGACAGTTGCCCTTGAGATTTTTTTCCATCGGAAGTAAAGGACCAAAATGTTAATAGATTGTCATTAATTCCTATAATAGCTTTTTCTTCATAGTTTTTAGCTCCAAATTCCCATATGGCTTTTAATTCTATATAACTACCATTTAAAATGGATGTAAATTCTCGAGTGCATTTTACTCTACCCATTGGAGTATCGCTTTCGGCTGTCCATTTACCAAGTAATGGCTGAAGTAATCCTAATTTACCTCTTCCTTTTTTCCAGCTATTATTTTTCATGTATTATTTAGCTTTACGTTTTAAAATTAAGGCACAGATAACTGGAATTATCAAACCTGTTGGTAGTAAAGCTTCTGCATAAGTTAATAAAATTACCATTATTGGACTTTTGTACATTTCCTTATACTGCATTATTTCAGCTGTTTTGTTTTTGATTTCAATCGCTGACAAGGTTGTTTTATCTATTTTTTTAAGTGCACTCTCAGCATATTTATCCATGAAATCAGTAAAAAAACAATAGTATTCAATTAACCAAACACCAACATATATGGTAGATGCAATAAATGAAATTAGCAATCCAATGGATAAGGCTTTCAAAAAAGTAATTTCTCCATTATTTTCTTTATCCCGATAATTTTTAATGCCAACATAAGAAAAAGAGAAGGCGATTATCATACCAGTATACCCTAATAGCATTCCAGCGTCAAAATCGGGTTTATTCATAAATAAATAAACCCCAAAAAGCATAAAAGCAGTAACTACGGCTCCTGCAACAAAACCATAAGTAAGTACAATTTTTTTCATTCTATTATATTAAAGATTTAGTTGCAAAGTTTTTGAAACTAATATAAATACTTGTCATCCTTTTGGGTGATTTTTAATAATCATTCTAAAGTAGTAGGCAAAAGTTGTAGTTTTTTGGCTGTCTCAATTGCTTGTGTACGGCGTTTTACTTCAAGTTTATCAAATAATTTAGCGCTATGTGTTTTTACAGTATTTAGCGATACAAATAAACTAGTAGCTATTTCTTGATTACTTAATCCTTTTGCCATTAGAGTTAGTACTTCTAACTCTCGCTTACTAATTTTTCTATTAAATAATTCTTCTTCATTCAATATAAATTCAGAAGAGTTTATAAGCACTTCTTTTTCTATAAATATGGTATTTGTTTTAGGAGTAATTATCTTGTTTGCCAGCCATATTCCAAAAAGTAAAAAAAGTGCAGCAATTAAACCAACATACAGTTCATACTGATGTTGTAGTATCATAAATCGAAATTCTAACCATCGCAGCACCAATAAAAATGCTGCCATTGCTAAAGCATAAGAAATTAATTCTTTATATTCTTTTATTTTTTTAAATGGCAATACTTTCATTTTTCAAAAATAAAAAAAGGAGTTGTTTAAATGAGTTTCAAAATTAAGGATGTGAAGACTCAATAAGATTATCGGAATTATTAAATAGAATTGGATAATCAAGACCTTCAACAAATCCATCTCCATTCAAATCAGTATTATAATAGCCTTCTAAAAGAGTATCACTATCATTAAATAAAGGAACAAAATCCAATCCTTCAATAAACCCATCTTGATTTATATCACCTGAAAATAAACCATATACACCAGGCTCTAACAATTTTAAATTGTTACCATATGCTTTTGTAATGGCGTTGGAAAAATCATACTGTAAAGTAGTTCCATTTATAAGTTGTGGAGTTGCACTCCATGTTTCTATTGCATTTCTATGCTTGATAACCAAATAATATAACCCTGATGGTGTATTAGTAAATGTAACCGATGCGCTACCATTAGTATGCAATAATGTGCTGGCTGAATTTACCAATCCACCTGAAGTATTTCTTAATTCAAGTGTTATGTTGTCTACATTAATGCTACTTGAACCTACACCTTCATTAATCAAAACAGGTCTCATAGCATGTATACTAGTATCATAATACCCTTCGATAAATAGTTTAAGGTTTACAATTGTGTTGCAATTATTCACAAATGTTGCACTAATAGTATGTGATGCAGAAATAGTACTAAAAGTAAATGTTCCTGTGCTTACAGCTGTTGGATTATTAACACCATCAACTAAAACGGTGGCAATTTGATAACAAGAATTTGGAGTTATGGTATAGGTTTTATTAGTTCCACAATTTACAGATGTGGCACCTGTTGGTGAAATACTTCCATTGGCTCCTGCACTTGCAGTAATTGTAAATGAACTAATAGTAACTGAAGCTGTTCCAGAAACTGGTATACTGGTACCAAAATAATCTAAAACTGTTACTAAGGAATAAGTTGTGTTTGCAACAGGTGAAACCGAAATGTTAGCTCCTGAAGAATAATTGCTTATGGTTTGAGTATTTGTACCATTGGAATATGTAATGGTGTAAGGTGAAGTTCCTCCTGTTATGTTGACTTTCAAATTAGCCGATTGCCCAGTACAAATAGTTGAAGAACCAGTACCATTGGATAGAATAGCAGATGGTATTGGAAGTATATAAACAGTATAATCTTCTGCTTGTCCATAAGTACTGACATCACAAGCTGTGGTTGGAATTGAATTAAATTTAGAAATAATTCTTAATCGCAACCCTGTGTTTAGTACAACTCCAGTGGATGGAACGGTAAAAGACAAGCTTCGTGTTCCTGTATTATTACTTGGATAGGAGACAAGAGCTTCTGTGGTTTCAAAAACGCCATTGTTATTTAAATCTATATATACTTTAGCACCTTCTGCATTTGTAGTTCCCGTTGTAATACTAGCACTATAGGTACTTCCTTGTGTTAATGTTGTCCATTGTGAGCAGGTATAATCATTATATTGACCATCATTAGAGGATGAAGTTTTTGATATATTTCCTAGACTAAATGAACTTATTCCAATACCAAAACCATTAGCTAGGTTACTATTGGCTGATATACTACACCCTGTATTTACAGTTGGAGGAGCCGCCATTACTAAAAAAACATTCCCTTTGGAATAAGTGCTCGAATTAACACCATCACTCACCGTTAAAGTAGCTCCATATAATCCAGGAGAGCTATAAGTTACTACAGGGTTTTGAAGGGTAGAAGTTGATGGAGTACCCCCTGGAAATGACCAAGACCAACTGGTTATATTTCCAGTTGAATAATCTGTAAATGCTACACCACTTCCAGTAGTACAATATATTTTTTGACTTACATCAAAGGAGCTTGACACCGCTCTAAGATTCCCAAAAGGAGATTCCCATACGCCGCGTCCATAGGTATAGTATCGAAGTGCCGATTGATTAGAACCATCATCATACATGGTAAAGTTTGTTGGAGCTCTACGACCTGGTAAATTGGTACTATAGTTTGTCCATGTTGTTTGTCCAGCTTTTTTATAGTATACTGCATTGTTGGTTGCTATAAAAACTAATTCTTGAGCACCTCCAAATTCTTCAGCTAAGATTTTTCTATGATCTACACTTGGAAGGTTATAAGTGATGTTCGTCCATGTAGCACCAGAATCTGTGGAAGAATACACTTTATTATTTATGGAGATATAAACTTTATTAGCATTATTAGCAATTGCAGCAATACTAGCAATAGAATTAGTAACCGAAGGTAATGTAAAAGTTGTAAATGTAGGGGTAGCACTCAAAGCATTTGACGACACCTGAATCTTACTGTCATTAGTAATGATATATAACTTATTAGGATCAGCTATACAACTATGCATGGCCATAACTGGAGCAGTAAACGTAAAAACATTGGTCCAAGTTGGCGTTGCTGCTGCCAAATTTGTTGTTCGATAGAGTATATTATCTGTAAACCACATAAAGCCTAAATTGATATTGGATCTGTTAAAGGCTAAATATTCCCAATAATTACCTGTAGTTGTTGGAAACCCTGTTGCTGTTGTTGCCCCGCCATTGGCGGCCTTTCTGTTGGTTTGGGTTTTCTCATAATAATTCCCTCCATTAGGAAGGTAATCATATTCTTTTTGACGGGTATCATCACCACCTCTGTCGGTAAACCATCCTGTATCATTTCGATATAATCTACCATTATCTTGAGTTCCAATTGAGATGCTATTCTTATCAGTATTACTGCTTTTTCCACAATTATTATAAATTTCGTAGGCATACAATCCGTCACTTTTGGTAACCCAATTATTTCCTCCATCGGTACTTAACCAAACCCCTCCATCATTACAACTAAATAGTTTTGTAGAATCAAACGGACTTTGCTGAATTTGATGCATATCGGTATGAACTTTTGTTGACCAATGGGTTATTTCTGTCCATGTAACGCCACTATCTGTTGAAAGCCATGTATTGTGGGATTGTAACCATATTTTGGCAGGATTAGTAGCATCAACCACTATGCAGTTATTATAATTTCCTTGCCCTGTTAATGTATTGGCATTATCAAAATCATAAAATGTCAGATAAGGGTTAGCTAAAGTACCTGCACCTTGTCCTTTCATTACCGTAAAATTTAATCCTCCGTCGGTAGATTTATGAATGATTCCACCTCCTCCTATGGCTTCAAAATAAACTACATTTGGATCAGCAGGAGTAACCCCTACACGTCCTCCAGCAGTAATAAAAGTAGTAGAAGTAGTAATTCCCGATGTTATTTGTGTCCAAGTTTCTCCAGAATCGGAAGAGCGAAATAAACGACAGGTATTATCTTTGGTGCAAGCATAAAGAATAGGAGAGTTTGTTCCTGCATTTCGTTTTAAATCACAAAACTGAATGTTGGTAGCTGTTTTCGCTGTCCAGGTTAATCCGTTATTAATTGTTTTATAAATTCCTTTATTGGTAGCTGCTATGAAAGTACTTGCATTACTTGGATCTTGTAATATTTCTATAACCAAACAGTTGGTTAAAGTTGTAGCTGTAAATGTGGCTCCACCATCCGTTGATTTGTAAACTCCTGAACCATTACTGTAATAGCTTGGATCTCCTGAGCCTAAATAGATAACTTGATCATTGGTATAATCAACACAAATTGAGGCACAACTTCCAGTCAAATTTTCAGTACCTTGTTTTGCGGCCCAACTTGTGCCTGCATTAGAACTTGTAAAAAAACCTCCTTCGGCAGTAACCGCATATAATTTAGTGGCATCAGTAGCATGAAACTTCATTTGAACGATACGCCCATAACCGTTAATTTGCCCAGAAACGTTTACAGGGAAATTTTTATAGGCAGCATTGGCTCCTATAGTCCAATTGGCTAATTGTGCCGTTGTTGTTATTCCAAATAACAAAAAGAAAAATATAAGTGGTGTAATTTTTTTCATATCCCTTGACTTAAATTAGTTTTTGCCGTTGGCTTTTTCAATGGCTTTCAATTCAGCTTGCTGTTTATCAATAATGGCTTGCTGCTCTTCTTTACTTATAATACTTCCATCGGTCCGAACCCATGGTTTAACGCCATAATACCAGCCTCGAAACGCTCGCACTTCAGCGGTATAAACAATATCTTTAGGATTGATTTTTCGGGCTTCGCGTTCTAGCTCTCTTTTACTTTTTTTTCCGTTTTCTTCCTCTAGACCAATTTGTTTTTCAAAATCGTCTTCTCCTTCAACTTCATTTGGTTCTTTAGGCAATGGTCTTTCTTTATAATAAGTTCTAAATGCTTTGACTGTTTCATAAAAGTTAGCTTTAGGATCATCCATCATTTGAATCCAAGCAGGCTCTTTTTTGTAGTTAACTTTACGAGCCTTATTTTGTGCTTGAGCCACTCCAACAAAAAGTAGAAGAATGGTAACCAAAAGTCTTAGTTTATTTGACATAGTTTAGTTTTTTAAAATCGTAGTATTCAAATGTAATAAAAAAATTATAAAATGCCTATAATCAATACACTAAACATAAAAGCAGTATATTTCAAATGTCAGCTTTTAAAAATTGTATTTAGTACCAATATATAAATTGCGACCTGGTGCATTAATACCAGATGAGAATGTACGGTATTGAATGTCAAAAATATTCTCAATACCGGCAAAAACAGTTGCATTTTTAAATAAATTGAAAGCTCCTTTTATGTTATAAGTTTGCCACGAAGGAGCACCTTTGCTAGTAGCATACTGCAAGTTGTCTTCTCCGCTTGGAGAATACTCACTTACATCTTTCTTACCATTATACAACATATAGAGCTCTACATTTGCTTTCTTCGATTCATAATTGAATCCTACTTTACCGTTGATTGGAGCAATATGGTCTAATGGATAAATTCCAGTACTATTGTGTATTCTACCATGTGTGAAATTAAAAGTGCCAACAAACACTATCGACTTAGTAATATAAGTTTTTAGAACAGAACTATAGCCCGCCAAATGCCCTTCACCTTGATTTTGATTGGCAAGCACTAAACTAGTCTCTCCCTCATATTCTATAGTTGATTGCCCGTTAAATGTAAAAATATCCGTTTGTATGGCATCATATAATTTGGTGATAAAGAATACATTTTCAAACTGAAAACGACTGCCATGCCAAAAAGTAATATTCAAATCAGCGGTAACTGATTTTTCTGGTTTTAGATTTTCATTGGGAACAATTAAAGTTCCTGGGCTTGATTCAAATATTTTGGATAAATCATCAATGTTAGGGACTCTAAAGGCTGAAGCTAAATTGAAGGCAACTTTGATATCCTTAGAAGGATTGTTTACCAAGCCCAAAGCTCCGCTGTAGATAAAGTTATTTTGTTTTATAGAAGTATAGGGTAAATTAAAATAATTGTTATCAATAGTACTTTTTAATGTAGTATAACCACCTCTAGCGCTAATGCTATAGGATGTCTTAGGATTAATATCATTACTAAAAGATAAATAACCTTCAGCTCTAACGGTTGAGTTTTTTCCATCGGGATAACGAGTATCCAATGCAGATTGTACACCTGTAATAATATCTTTTTTAAAGGCTGAAGAATTCAAATTATCATTATACACATCAACACCGTATATTAAATTTCCGTTACCCACTTTTGTATTGAAATCCGAATTCAATGCCAAAACAGTTACTTTTTCAATTCTTGATTTTTCATTGGTACTACCAAAATTTCTGTTAATTCGACTTTCTTCTATATTTTGATAACTCAAATTGATATTCATATTTGTTTTATTAAACAAGTTGTCATTTGATAACTTGTATATAGAAAGAAAACGCTTTTGTGGCCCATATTTCCATTCAGAATATTTCAAATTTCCATTAGAGGTTACCTCAGTTAATCGATCATATCTAGGAATGTCTGATGTAGTTGAATATTGAATATTTAGACTGTGTCTAGTAGAGGTACTTTGCTGAAAAAGTATTTTCTGCATAAAATCGTATTGCTTATATCCAGTATATTTTTGAACATACTTATTGTCATTGGCAACCATTTGATCTACTCCATTAATGGTTTCAACATAAAAAGGTCTTTCACCAAAATAATCATTCGAACCATTTTTAGTTCTTCCCATTTTTAAATCACCATAGTCATTGAAAGAAACTGAGGAAAGTGATGCCCATTTTGTGCCAGGAAAATTTAAGTCAAAATGAATCGATTTTCCTTGATTGACACCACTATAATTGACTAAAGCATTGCCCGATATTTTTTTGCTTCCGTTTTCAGTAAATAGTTTAGCTGCTTTAGTTTGTAAATAAATAGCACCTCCTAGAGCATCGCTTCCATATATTGTAGAGGAGGGACCAAATAATACGTCCACTTTTTCTAGCATGTTCTTATCTACAGTAAGTATATTTTGCAAATGACCTGCTCTATAAATTAGATTGTTCATTCGAACTCCATCCACAAGGAGCAGTATTCTACTAGCTTCAAATCCACGTATAACCGGACTTCCACCGCCTTGTTGCGATTTTTGAATTGTTAATTTTCCTGTATTTGCCAATAAATCAGCACTTGTTGGACTATTTTGAAATTCAATTTCCTTTTGTGAAATACTTTCAACTTGCTGTGCAATTTTTCTTTTAGATTGAAGATGTTTTAATGGATTAATAACTAATTCATCCAGTTTTATTGATTTTAAGGTGTCATTTCCCGTTTGTGAATAACATGATATTGAAAGTATTAACACTAAAATAAGTATTGCTTTTTTCATTATTTTCTAGTCTTAATTTAAATTCAAGCAAATTTTTATACTTGAATTTTCAAAAATAGAACAATAAAAATAAATACCAAATGCTACAAGTAAATGTTCTCAGGAAGTTAGAAGATTACAATAATTTGTGATTAATAAAACTGTTGTTGGAGCCAAAGTAAGTGTTGTTGGAGCTAAAGCATTTGTTGTTGGAGCCAAAGTAACTGTTGTTGAAGCTAAAGCATTTGTTGTTGAAGCTAAAGCATTTGTTGTTGGAGCTTAAGTATCTGTTGTTGGACACAAAAAAAATGTTCCGTAACTCATATGAACTACGGAACATTCTATATTTTATACTAGTCTATTTTAGTAAAGAATAAAATTGTACTAAGGATGTAAAGACTCAATAAGGTTATCTGAATTATTAAATAAAATCGGATAATCAAGCCCTTCAACAAATCCATCTCCATTCAAATCACTAGTTTGAAAGCCTTCTAAAAGATTATCACTATCATTAAATAAAGGAACAAAATCGAGTCCTTCAATAAATCCATCTTGGTTAATATCTCCAGAATAGAATCCATAAACGCCAGTTTCTAAAAGTTTCATGTTATTACCATATGCTTTCGTGGCTAAATTTGAAAAATCATATGTAGCAGCAGTAGGACCTACAGTTATCGGATTAGCACTCCATGTTTGTACAGCATTTCTGTGTTTAACACAAATATAGAAAGAACCACTTGGAGCCGTACTAAATGTTGCCACTGCATTTCCATTTGTTTGTAGCATTGCAGTTGTTGAAGTTACTAGAGCAAATGTACTTGAGTTACTTAATTCTACAGTAATAGTATCAACATTTGTTGTACTTGTTCCTACACTTTCATTTGCCAATACGGGTCTCATAGCATGAGTTACTGTATTATAATATCCTTGTATAAATAACTTAAGATTGACTACTGAACTACAGTTGAATACAAAAGTAGCAATGATTGTATGTGCTGTCGAAACCCCACTAAAGGTAAAAGTTCCTGTACTTACTGCTGTTGGATTATTTACTCCATCTATTAATACTGTTGCAATTTGATAACACGAACTTGGTGTAATAGTATAAGTTTGATTGGCACCACAATTCACATTAGTAGTACCCGTTGGAGACATAGTTCCATTAGCTCCAGCACTGGCTGTGATAGCATAGGTTCTAAGCGAAAAAGTAGCACTAATGGTATGTGCTGCTGAAACACTACTAAAGGTAAAAGTTCCAGTACTTACCGCCGTCGGATTATTAACACCATCAACCAAAACCGTTGCAATTTGATAACACGCACTTGGAGTAATAGTATAGGTTTGGTTAGCACCACAGTTTACATTAGTTGTACCCGTTGGAGAAATAGTTCCATTAGCTCCAGCACTTGCTGTGAAAGCATAGGTTCTAAGCGAAAAAGTAGCACTAATGGTATGGGCTGCTGAAACACTACTAAAGGTAAAAGTTCCAGTACTTACCGCCGTCGGATTATTAACACCATCAACCAATACCGTAGCTATTTGATAACAAGCACTTGGTGTGATTGTATAAGTTTGGTTAGCGCCACAATTTATAGTTGAGGCACCTGTTGGAGAAATAGCTCCATTGGCTCCAGCACTTGCTGTGATAGCATAGGTTCTAAGCGAAAAAGTAGCACTAATGGTATGGGCTGCTGAAACACTACTAAAAGTAAAAGTTCCAGTACTTACCGCCGTCGGATTATTAACACCATCAACCAAAACGGTTGCTATTTGATAACAAGCACTAGGTGTAATAGAATAGGTTTGGTTAGCTCCACAGTTTACAGCTGTTGCACCTGTTGGAGAAATAGTACCATTAGCTCCAGCACTAGCAGTAATTGTATACGTTATTGCCGAAAAAGTGGCACTGATTGTATGTGTCGCTGAAACACTACTAAAGGTAAATGTTCCCGTACTTACTGCTGTTGGATTATTAACACCATCAACTAAAACGGTAGCAATTTGAAAACAGGCATTTGGTGTGATAGTATATGTTTGATTGGCACCACAGTTTACATTTGTTGAACCCGTTGGTGAAATAGTTCCATTGGCTCCAGCACTAGCAGTGATAGCATAGGTTCTAAGCGAAAAAGTAGCACTAATGGTATGGGCTGCAGAAACACTACTAAAAGTAAAAGTTCCCGTACTTACCGCTGTTGGATTATTTACTCCATCAACCAGTACTGTTGCAATTTGATAACATGCACTTGGGGTAATAGTATAGGTTTGGTTAGCTCCACAGTTTACAGCAGTTGCCCCCGTTGGAGAAATAGTTCCATTGGCTCCAGCACTAGCAGTAATAGTATAGGTTATAGCTGAAAAAGTGGCACTGATTGTATGTGTCGCTGAAACACTACTAAAGGTAAATGCTCCTGTACTTACCGCAGTTGGATTATTCACACCATCAACTAAAACGGTTGCAATTTGAAAACAGGCACTTGGTGTGATAGTATATGTTTGATTGGCACCACAGTTTACATTTGTAGTCCCTGAAGGTGAAATAGTCCCATTGGCTCCAGCACTGGCTGTGATTGCTTTGGTGTCAAGTACTGTAGTAACTGAAGTACTTGCGGAACAACCATTTGCGTTGGTAACCGTAACAGTGTACGAACCAGCTGTACTTACCGATATACTTTGAGTTGTTGCTCCAGTTGACCAGCTATAACTTGAAAAAGCTCCCGTAGTAAGTGTTATAGCACTAATACAAATAGGAGAGTTCCCTGTAATAGTTGGAACTGGTGATGGGTTAACTGTAACGGTTACATTTTGGGTATTGGTACATCCATTAGAAGTAAGTGTAAAAGCATAAACTACATTAATCGGACTAGCAGTAGTATTTACCAATAACTCATTCGGTGCAGTGGTTTGAGGAGTTGTTACAGCAGCATTACTTATTCCAGCTACTGCTGCTCTTGTCCAAGAATATGTGGCAGTTGCAGGAGCTAGAGTAGGAGTATAAGTAAAAGCAACATTACTACATGTACTTGGTGTTAATGTGCTTGTTAAAAAAGGTTTTGGTGTAAAGGAAATCGGATCAGAGGCAATACCATTAGCTGTTACTACTAATGAGTAAGTTGCAATTGGCAATCCAGCAGGTAATGTAAACTGAACACTGTCAGCTAATGTTCCTCTACGAACTCCAGTTGAATTCCAATTAAAAGTACGACAGTAATATACGTTGGAACCATTAGTTAACCTAATGATAGGATAATTAGTTGACATCTGCCAATCGTCACCATAGTTAGCTCCTTGAGAAATCCCATTAAATTTGGTTCCCGCAATTGAATAAGCTGTACATGAAGTTTGAGTAATCCCTGTAATAGTTGGTTTTCCTGCAGCAGTTTGAGCACCTGTTGGTGTATATATGTAATAATTAGATGAATTAGCACTTTGATTTTGAGCATACATTACAGAACCATCTGGTAAATCGAGAAAATTAGTTTGATAACAAGCGATATTTAAAGATAATCCTCCGCCTGGTGCATGAATTTGTGTAAAAGTGTTACTTACATAATCAAATTCATAGAAATAAGTTGGTGGTATAAATAGTGTTGCCGATGAAGTAGGAGCAGGTGAAACGGCACAAAGTACTTTTCCATTGGCCATCATAGCCATTGGAGCGTCTGGTGCTCCTGTAGAGTTGGGTAGTGTTGGCCCAACTGCCCAAGTTCCAGGGCTAGTAGTTCCAGATGGAGTGTAAAATGCTGATGTACCCTGTGCACCTAAGAAAAAAGCTCTACCATCAGGCAATAATATAGCTCCACCAGTTTCATCTCCAAAAGAATCATATAGAGCTACTGGTACAGTTGCATCTGCAACCCAAGTATTGCTTGCAGGTATATATCTTTCAGAACTTGTACTTAATCGATCTACAAATAAAATACTATTATCAGGCAGTTTTATCCAAGCTGACTCGTTATGAATTCCTAAACAAGAAGGGGCAGCACCAAAAGTATTGGTTGTAGGATTATAAATTTGATTACCCTTAAGTGTTCCAGCTACTAAGGCTTGCATCACTCTTCCATCTTCTAAAATTTCAGAGTTAGCATCACTAATATTTACACCAGGAGATGGCGCTGCTGTCCATGTATTGGCCACTGGATCATACACTTCTGCTTTTTGTAAACCAGTGCCATATTCACCACCAGCTACATAAACGCGGCCATCTTTTAATACTTGAGATGAAAAAAACAGGCGTGTATCTGCCATTGGTGCTGTAGTTGTCCATGTCCCATTGATATAACTTCCTAAAGCATCTGGGGTAAGTTTGTCCCATAAATTTCCATTTCCATCAGCACCACCTGAATTTGTATGACAAATAACACTTCCATCTGAAAGCAAAAGCATTACACCATGATTAGCATGTGGAGCTGTTGTAGTAACTTTTGTCCATATTCCTTCATCAATGATTGATTGTGAACTAGTAGGGCAGGTGACAGTTGGTGTTCTAACACCCATAGTTCCAGAACCAGTTATTTGTGTACAACATCCTTTTAAAAGATTACCAAGAGTAGCCGTAGCTTTTATATCATAGGTAATCCAAAAATAGTTTGTTCCTTCTACTAATGTAGCAGCTCCTGTAGCAGAATAAGCACCATTCGGACTTACGACTGTGGTTCCAAATTGGGTGGCAGAGGAAAATACATTGCTTCCTCCAGTAAAAAATACTTTTGCATTGGTTAAATCGGTTGAAGGGTTGGTACATCCAGTAGTGGAAAGGGCTAGGTTGGTAACATTAAATGGTGATGTTGAACCTGTAACCACCACTTGAACTTGAATGACGGCATTATTTGTTGCCCCTCTAGGTGCTCCTGATGCATTATTTACAAATGCTGTTGTACAGGAAGTAAAGGTCATAGGTGTGGCGGCTGGAGGTGTCCAAGTATAAGTTAAACCTGAAGCCGGAAAGTTTGATGATGACATATTTCCTACAGCACTAATAGTAGCACCAGCAGTAGATGTTAGCCAAGTATTAGTTCCATTTGTGATTGTTCTTAAATTAAAATCTTGAGTAGAATTTCCCAACAAACCAACGTTTCCAGATTCGGTTGAACTATCGGCACAGGCATTGGCACCCATGGCAGTAACAGCTGTAACCGGACCCCAAATTACTTGAATTGTATTGGAAGTTTCATTTAAAACAACCTGAAAAGTATAACTATCTCCAGTAGTACCAAAGTGTTTACACTCTGCCCATTGAATCACAAATTGACGATTAGGGGCACTGCCTAAAACACTATATTTAACCGAAGAGGTTGCAGTGGCGCCTACTAAGTCAGTACCAAAACCAGCTATTGAGTTGGCTGTACTATTTTGAAGACCACAATAAGACGCAGAAGCTGAAGTGGCTCCCAATGTAATAAAACCATTAGAATTTATGCACAACGAAGTATAACCTACATTGTTATAGGTAAATGTATAGGGAATAGTAATTAATGCAGAGGCTGTATCATCCCAAGTTGAACCAGATACTACAACCGTTCCACCTGATAATGCAGTATAAGTCCCTGAAGAAGAAGTAAAAGAATAATTACCTACTGTGGCATTAGTGTGGTTAGGAAGCAAAAGAAAAACAAAAACTATAAGATACAGTTTTGTTAAAATTTGCCATTTATTTCCTATTACGTTTTTTAAGTAAACTTGTTTCATTTTGAATTGGATTTAATATTATAAAACAGTCAGCATGCTATAGGCTAACTAGTAAAATTAATTCTACTTAATAGTTTTAAAGTAGTCTCAAATATAATGATTTTTAGTTATTTGCATAAAAAAAGACCTCTACATATTTTGAGAGGCCTTTTTATTTATACTAAATGAATATTATCTTTTGATTACACGAAGTGTTTTAACTTCACTTCCTTGTGTTACCACAACATTATAAACTCCAGATAGATAACGATGTCCTATTTGTAATTCACAATTAGATATTGTTTTGTAGCTTAAGTGGGTTGATTTTCACAATTAAAAACATTACAATTTATTACCAATACTTTTTTTAGCAATGTAACTTAAAAAAAAGAAATCAACATTTCCCGAATGAAACTGTTTATAATTTATTGCGTTTGAATATACTATTCCTCGCAATAGTTTTTATTTTTATTGCAAACAAAACAAAACTCTATGAACTTAAAAAAAATACTTATCGTTGCTATAATGCTATTTGCGCTGAATTGTTTTGCCCAAACTAAAATTGAAGCCAAAGATGGCATTCATTACATTACTACCGATATAGATTATCCAATAACGGGAACTTATCTTTTTAAAGGTACGGAACCCACGGTAGAACTTAATGGTAATGGGGCTGGTTTTTACCAACAGCACGAGCAGCTTAAAAAGGCAATACTATGGGGCATAGAATGCAATGAATCTGGTGGGCCAAAATTTACTAAAGGATATGATAATGCAGCTTATACGTTTTGGTTCCAATATACAAATCCAGAGGCAGATGAGGACAAGAATTGGCAAGCCGTAGAGTTTTCCATTCATTTTAATGCCCTAAAAATGTTTATCAATGGGGAGCGAAGTAAAGATTATCCTGAATCGGCAAATAAATAGCCTTAAATAAGGACTTTTAAAGCATCTTCAATCTTTTCATATTGGAATCTATAACCAGCCGCTATTATTTTTTTAGAAGAAATTTTACTACCATTTAAAAGTATAGTTGCCATTTCTCCAAACAACAAATGAAGAAACCACTTAGGAATGTTGGGTAAAAATAACGGCCGGTTTACTTGTTTCGCAATAGCTTTGGTTAATTCTAAATTGGTAAGCTGTTGTGGCGCAACCGCATTGAAAGTTTCGTCAATAGTTTTATTGTCTAGAATAAATTTATAGATACCAATCATATCTTGAATATGAATCCATGGCATGTATTGATTGCCATTGCCTAGTCCTGAACCTAAGCCGTATAGTATCGGTTTCATAATTTGCTGTAAAGCGCCCTCATTTTTGGCGAGTACTATCCCCGTTCTTACTATGACCACTCTTTCTGCTACACCGGTCGATTTAAAATCTGCTGCAGCTTGTTCCCATTCGTAACACACATTGCTTAAAAAATCGTTACCCTTAGGACTATCTTCATCAAATACTTCAGTTTTAGTTACAGAACCATAATAGCCAATAGCTGAGGCAGAAATAAAGGCTTCAATAGTGATGGCATGCTTTTTTAATGCCGCTAAAATCAATTGAGCACTGTCAACTCTGCTAGACAAAATGATTTCTTTTCTTTTTTTTGTCCATCGAT
>CANJDA010000017.1 GCA_947472705.1 Flavobacteriaceae bacterium | reverse complement strand
CTGGGCCATATTTAAAATTATGTCGGAGTTTGTGAATGGTTATGAGAGTATGGCACGTATTGGGCCATGTGTATCTATTTTCGGTTCGGCACGAACTAAACCAGATACTAAATATTATTTATTAGCCGAAAAAATTGCCTATAAAATCAGTAAAGCAGGATATGGTGTCATCACTGGTGGTGGACCTGGTATCATGGAAGCCGGAAACAAAGGCGCTCATAATGGTGGCGGAACTTCAGTTGGATTAAATATAGAATTGCCGTTTGAACAACATTACAATCCGTATATCGACAAAGATAAAAACTTGAATTTTGACTATTTCTTTGTGCGTAAAGTAATGTTTGTCAAATACTCACAAGGATTTGTTGTTATGCCAGGTGGATTTGGAACCTTGGACGAATTGTTTGAAGCAGTTACTTTGATTCAAACCAAAAAGATTGGAAAATTTCCAATTATTTTAGTGGGAACAGAGTTTTGGTCAGGCTTAATAGACTGGATCAAGACCGTGATGATTGAAAAAGAACAAAATGCCAATCCGGATGACATGAACCTAATTAAGATAGTAGATACCGAAGATGAAGTGCTAGAAGCATTGGATAATTTCTATAAAAAATACAACCTCAGCCCGAATTTCTAATTATCATAATATGAAAGCCTGGACTTAGGTTCGGGCTTTTTCAATATGTTGCCTTACCGACTTTATGTTTTTCAACTCGTTTCATTTTGCGATTTTTCTACCAATAGTTTTTATACTGTATTGGTTTGTTGGACATAAATCAAAAATCAATCAAAATTACATTTTAATTCTCGCCAGTTATTATTTCTATTCTTGTTGGGATTGGCGTTTTCTTTTTTTATTGGTTTTCTCTACTCTTTTAGATTACAGTTGTGCTTTAAAAATTGAGAAAAGTCAAAGCGATTCATCTAGAAAATTTTGGCTCTGGCTTTGTGTTTTTGTCAATGTTGGATTCTTAGGCATATTCAAATATTATAATTTCTTTGCCGAATCTTTCTCGGCTTTACTAGGCTCCTTTGGATTGCATTCTAGTCCGTTACTATTGGAAGTCATACTTCCTGTTGGAATTTCCTTCTACACCTTTCACGGTTTATCGTATATCATTGATATCTATTATGGCCGAATCAAATCAGAGAAAAACTTTGTTGATTATTCCTTGTTCGTATGCTATTTCCCATTGCTGGTAGCAGGCCCTATTGAACGTGCTACTCACCTTTTACCACAACTAAAAAGAAGACGCAAATTCAATTTTGCCAAAGCTAAAGAAGGAATTTATCAAATCGTTTGGGGCTTGGTAAAAAAAGTAGTGATTGCCGATTCTTGTGCCAATTATGCCAATGCTATTTTTGACCACTATACTTCCATGAACTCCTTATCATTGCTGTTGGGAGCGGTGTATTTTGCCTTTCAGATTTATGGGGATTTCTCGGGTTATTCCGATATCGCTTTAGGAACTTCCAAACTCTTTGGCATTGATTTACTGAAAAACTTCAACTATCCTTATTTTTCAAGAGATATAGCCGAGTTTTGGCGCAAATGGCATATCTCATTAACCACTTGGTTCCGGGATTATCTTTACATTCCACTAGGTGGTAGCAAAGGCTCAAAATGGCTGAAAGTCAGAAATACATTTATCATTTTTTTGGTTAGCGGATTTTGGCATGGCGCCAGTTGGACCTTCATTGCGTGGGGATTAATCAATGCCTTGTATTTTATACCCTTATTGCTTTTGAATCGCAATAGAAGAAATTTAGATGATTTTACTTTGGGATTCCATTTAGAATCTTTGCGAACGATATTTAATATTTTACTAACTTTTGCTATCACTTGCCTAGCTTGGATTTTCTTCAGAGCCAAAACGATTACTGATGCTTTTCATTACATCAAACGATTGTTTGAAAACAGAAACTTTACCGAACAATATTTTAGCATAGAACGATACAATTACGAATTAATCTCTTTGGTACTAGTTTTCACTTTCGTGGAATGGAATAATCGAACTAAAATTGAACCCATATCAGGAAAGTATAGTTGGTTGAAACTGAGTTTATGCTTAGCTGCTATATTAGCTTTGGGCGTATTCTCTGATTATAAAGAATTTATATATTTTCAATTTTGATGAAACAATTTATAGTATTCATAACAAAGACCTTAGCTGTCCTAATTTTAACAATGGGATTGCTCGATGTTTTGTATACAACCGTTTATTTACAATCATATAAAAGAAGTAAGATTGACTATTTATACAATTCAAAAGACAAAAATTACGATGTTGTTTTCTTAGGTTCTTCAAGAGTGAATAATCATTTTGTACCAAAATTTTTCAATGATCAAGGCTACAAAACATTCAACTTTGGAATCACGCGCTCTCGATTAGAAGAATCAGCTTTGATGCTAAAAATGATGGTGGAGCGAAATTATAAGATTAAGAATCTTATTCTTCAAGTCGATTTGAATATCAACACCAACGACCATTCAGAAGCCATTCGTTCTTTGTTTATGCCTTATCTGCATCAATCAAAAACGATTCGAGAATATTATAAAAACATTCCGGAATACAATGAATTGCTATACATTCCGTTTTACCGATACATGCATTACGATGCCTGTGTCGGGTTTAGGGAAATGTACTTTTCGCTTGTTCATAAAAAGACAAATGCTTTGGATAATGATGGATTTTATCCATTACAATCAAACGACGGTAAAATGATTCCGGCCGATTTGTCAAAATATTATCCGAAAAAAAACATAGCTTACGAAGAAATTAAAGCCATTTGCAAAAAGTATCATATCAACTTGATTGCCATGACAACGCCAATGTGTATGAGTACCATAAATAGAGAATATTTTAACCATATTCACGAAGTATATCCTGAAATCCATAACTTTGAAAATGCCGTAACTGAAGACAAGTACTTTGCTACTTGTGGACACATGAACAGAGCCGGAGCAGAAGTTTTTACAAAAATTGTTTTTAACGCCTTTTTCAAACCCAAATCCAACCCTTGAAAAAACTATCATCCATAGTATTCCTTATTGGCTTCATGTCATTTGCTCAGCACCATTCTAAATTGACAGTGGAAGTAAACGATGATACCAAAACGCTAACCGTAATACAGGAACTCACTTTCTTTAATCAAACCAATGATACTTTAAATCATATTGTTTTGAACGATTGGATGAATGGCTATACTTCAAAAAATACGCCTATGGCAGCTCGCTTTTCTGATGAGTTTGAGCGCAGTTTTCATTTGGCTAAAGAAAAAGAAAGAGGCAGAACTTCCAATATCACCATAATTGACAGTAATAAATCTTTCTTAACATGGGAACGCGATGAAAACCATCCTGATGTAATTCAAATTAGGTTACGGGATAATCTATTACCCAATCAAAAAATAACCTTGACACTCACCTACTTTGTGAAAATTCCAAGTGATGAGTTTACCAAATATGGTTATGGTAAAAGTGGAAAGATGTACTTAAAAAATTGCTTTCTTTTGCCTGCTCGATATGAGAATCACGAATTCATTAAGTACGACAATTTGAATCTTGATGATTGCGCCAACAGTCTTTCGGATTATGATTTGGAAATTAAAATTCCTCAAAACAAAGTCTTAAGTTCTGATTTGGATGAAAGCCAAAGAGATGAAAAAGGCACCCAAAACCTTTACCACCTTTCGGGCAAAAACAGATTAGATTTCAATTTGTTTATCGATAACAAATCAGCTTTTTCAGTTTATAAAAACGGAGAATTAGAAGTTGTTTCAGATATTTATGATACACGTTTGAACGATATTCAAAAAGCATTGGTGATTGACAAAATAGTGAACTATGTTTCAGAACAATTAGGCTCGTATCCTCATCAAAAAATAACGGTCGCTCAAGCTGATTATGAACGAAATCCATTTTATGGACTAAACCAATTGCCGGTTTTTATTAGTCCGTTTTCCGATGAGTTTTTATTCGAGATTAAATTTCTGAAAACATATCTAAACAATTATTTACACAATACTCAGCAACTCGACCCACGTAAAGACAATTGGGTTTTTGACGGCATACAAATTTATGTCATGATGAAATACATTCAAGAATTTCATCCCGATGCAAAGATGATGGGCAGTGTGGCTAAATGGCGTTTAGTGCGCGGTTATAACTTGGTAAGCCTTGATTTTAATGGTCAGTATAGTTATTTTTATATGTTGATGGCCCGTAAAAATTTGGACCAACCTTTAAGTAATTCCAAAAATACCTTAATCAAATTCAATGAAAAAATTGCTTCTAAATACCGTGCAGGGCTTAGCTTACGCTATCTCGATAGTTATTTAGAAAACAATGTAGTTTCCAATAGCATTCGTCAATTCATCGAGTTAAATAAAATAAGACAAACTACTCAGAAGGATTTCGAATCCATTCTAACCCAGAATTCACCTAAAAAAATCAATTGGTTTTTTGACAAAATCATTGACTCAAGAGATATCATCGATTTTAAATTCGAGACAGTTACTCGAACGAAAGACAGCATAAGTTTTAAGTTGAATAACAAAACGGAATCCAATGTTCCTATTCCTGTTTTTGGCATCAAAAATAATAACATAGTATTCAAACAATGGGTCGACACTTTTCCTAAAGACAGCTTGTTTACTATTCCTAGACTAGATGCTGATAAAATTGTAATCAACTATAAAAATGAAGTGCCCGAATTCAATTTGAGAAACAATTGGCAATCTCTTCGAGGTTTTCGACTTAATAACCGTCCAATAAAATTCAATTTTATGAAGGATTTGGAAAACCCAAATTACAATCAGATTTTATATGTTCCAACTTTAGAATACAATTTGTATGATGGTTTTTTAGTCGGAATGCGTTTTCATAATAAAACCATTTTAGACAAACCTTTTATTTTTGATGTCAATCCGACTCTTTCTACTAAAACTAATAATATATCGGGAAAAGGATTATTTTTAGTGAATCAATACAATAGAGAAAGCCATTTATACAACATAAAATATGTGCTAAGTGGGCATTATTTACATTATGCACCCGATGCCTATTATTCTAAAATTGCACCGACTGTTTTTCTAAACTTCCGTCCCGATGATTATAGAGACAATCGTAAATCAACTATAATCATAAAGGAAATTATAGTTGATAAACAAAAATCTGAATTTACAACTTCTGAAGATGCAAGGAATTACCAAGTATTCAATGTAAAATATAGCAATACTAAAACAGAAGCAACACATCACTTTCATTTTTTGGGTGATTTTCAATTTTCAAAATCGTTTGGAAAACTAGCTGCCGAAATTCAATACAGAAAACTATTTGATTACAAACGACAATTGAATATACGTTTTTTTGCTGGAACCTTTTTGCATAATAAAACCGAAGACAATTATTTTGATTTTGGGTTAGACCGTCCAACCGATTATTTATTTGAAAGTGAGTACCTAGGACGTTCCGAAAAGAAAGGTTTATTTAGTCAACAATCCATTGTTACAGATGGTTTTTTCAAATCTAAATTAGAAACCCGTACTGCCAACAGCTGGATGGCAACTGCCAATATTAGCTATAGTATTTGGGATTGGATTGAAGCTTATGGTGATATTGGTGCTATTAAAAACAAGGAAACTTGCTCTAAATTTGTATATGACAGTGGCATCCGTTTGAATTTAGTTGCCGATTATTTTGAATTATACTTCCCTGTTTATTCAGGTAATGGCTGGGAAATTGTTCAAAAAAACTACGGAGAAAAAATTCGTTTTATTGTTACTTTTAGACCCGAAACCCTCATCAATCTTTTTACCCGTAAATGGTTTTAATAAAATAATAATACGATTTAATATTGCATTATTCTTTACAAAATATAATTATTAATAAACATTTATTAATCGATTGACTTTTTACAGCTATAAATTTACGGATACTTAAAAAATATTTTTACTCCAAATCTATAAAAGTATCTTCTTTTTATTTAAATTTGTTTCTTCAAGAAAGATTCCATTATGACTGAAACACAAGCCAAGACTGAAATTACCTTCGACGATTTCAAAGCAGAAGTACTAAACGATTATAAAATTGCCAAGATAAGCCGTGAGTGTAGCTTATTAGGACGCAAAGAAGTGCTAACTGGAAAAGCAAAATTCGGAATTTTCGGAGACGGAAAAGAAGTGCCTCAACTGGCTTTGGCCAAAGCCTTTCAAAACGGTGATTTTCGTTCTGGTTATTATCGTGATCAGACTTTCATGATGGCTATTGGGCAACTTTCCATTCAACAATTTTTTGCTGGTTTATATGGTCATACCGATTTGGCACAGGATCCAATGAGTGCAGGTCGCCAAATGGGCGGTCACTTTGCTACACATTCTTTGGATGAAAATGGAAATTGGAATAACTTAACCAAACAAAAGAATTCAAGTGCTGATATCTCACCTACTGCTGGGCAAATGCCTCGATTATTAGGATTAGCACAAGCTTCTAAAATATACAGAAACGTTCGTGGATTAGAAAATTTTAACTCTTTTTCCAACGAAGGTAATGAGGTCGCATGGGGAACTATAGGTAACGCTTCCACTTCTGAAGGGTTGTTTTTCGAAACCATAAATGCTGCAGGTGTATTACAAGTACCAATGGTGATGAGCGTTTGGGATGACGAATACGGAATTTCCGTTCATGCTCGTTACCAAACTACAAAAGAAAGCATCTCCGAAATCTTAAAAGGTTTCCAACGTGATGAAGAAAATAATGGCTATGAAATCATGACCGTTAAAGGTTGGGATTATCCTGCTTTGGTTGAAACCTATCAAAAAGCTTCCGAAATAGCGCGAGAGCAACATGTTCCGGTGCTTATTCATGTACAAGAATTAACACAACCACAAGGTCACTCTACTTCGGGTTCTCATGAACGATACAAAAATGCAGAGCGATTAGCTTGGGAAGCCGAGTTTGACTGCTTAGCTCAAATGCGTACTTGGTTAATCGATAACAATTTGGCGACAGCCGAAGAGCTTGATAATATTGATGACACTATTAAAAAGGATGTAATCGAAGGAAAAAAAGAAGCCTGGGCAGCCTTTGTATCACCAATGAAAGTAGAACAAAACGAGTTAGTTTCTTTGTTAAATTCTATTGCTTCTTCAAGTGCTAATAAAGTTTTTATCGAAAAACAAGCAAATGATTTAGCTTCTATTAAAGAACCTATTCGAAAAGAAATTTTATCCACAGCTCGCAAAGTATTACGATTAATAGTTAATGAGAATAGCAAAAATCAATTAGCCACTTGGATTACTTCGTATACTGATAAAATCCAACCGAAATTCAGCTCACACTTGTTTTCGCAATCGGCTAAAAATGTATTGCAAGCAACCGAAGTAGTACCAACTTATGACGCAACTGCTGAAGAAGTAGATGCTCGTTTAGTGTTACGAGATAATTTTGATGCTATATTCTCCAAATACCCAGAGGCAGTAATCTTTGGTGAAGATGCTGGAAATATTGGTGATGTAAACCAAGGTTTAGAAGGCATGCAAGAAAAATACGGTGATCTTCGTGTAACCGATGCAGGTATTCGCGAGGCTACTATCCTAGGTCAAGGAATTGGTATGGCCATGCGTGGTTTACGCCCCATTGCTGAAATTCAATATTTAGATTATTTGTTATATGCAATTCAAATCATGAGCGATGATTTGGCTACTTTACAATACAGAACACACGGGCGTCAAAAAGCACCCCTAATCATCCGTACTCGTGGGCACAGACTAGAAGGTATTTGGCATTCGGGTTCTCCTATGGGAATGATTATCAATGCCATTCGAGGTATTCATGTATTGGTACCTAGAAACATGACTAAAGCAGCTGGTTTTTATAATACTCTCTTAGAATCTGACGAACCAGCCTTGTTAATTGAATGCTTGAACGGCTACCGATTGAAAGAAAAAATGCCAACCAATTTAGGCGAATTCAAAACCCCAATAGGCCTAGTAGAAACCATCAAACAAGGAACCGATATTACTATTGTTTCCTATGGTTCAACACTTAGAATTGTAGAACAAGCCGCTAAAGAATTACAAGAAATAGGCATTGACTGCGAAATCATTGATGCGCAAACCCTATTGCCTTTTGACATCAACCATGATTGTGTTAAGAGTATTGCCAAAACGAACCGCTTGTTAGTAGTAGATGAAGATGTTCCTGGAGGAGCTTCGGCCTATTTATTACAGCAAATCATAGACGAGCAAAACGCTTACCAATACATAGACAGCCAACCACAAACCTTGGCTTCTAAAGCGCACCGACCAGCTTATGGTACCGATGGAGATTATTTTTCCAAACCTTCAGCAGAAGACATATTTGAAAAAATCTACGCTATAATGCACGAAGCCAAACCAGATAAATACCCAAGTTTATATTAAAACAAAAAGGAGCCAATTGGCTCCTTTTTTTATAACTGTACTTAAATATGTGAATAATATAACTTAACGTCAGAATTCTATAATACCTATTCTAGCAAAAAGCTACAATTTAGTACTTTCTAATAAAGGGAATGTTCAACTTTAAATAAGTCAATTACAATCTCTCCTATTACTATTGAATAATGAAAAGGTATAACCAAATCACAATTATGAAAACATCCTTCAAGACAATACTATTAGTATTAGCTATAAATCTATGTACATTGTTACAACCACAAAAAGCTACAGCACAAGTATCGGTAAGCTTACAGGTTTTTTACGATGATTTAAGTCCCTATGGCAATTGGGTAGACAATCCCAATTATGGCTATGTATGGATTCCCGAAGTATCGCAAGGATTTACTCCTTATAATACTAACGGTCACTGGGTATATACCGAAGTAGGCTGGACATGGGTTTCTGACTACTCATGGGGTTGGGCTCCTTTTCATTATGGTCGTTGGTATAGTGATCCTTATTATGGATGGGTTTGGGTTCCCGATACCGAATGGGGACCTGGCTGGGTTTCTTGGAGACACTCTAACGACTACTATGGTTGGGCACCAATTGGCCCTGGCATCAGTATAGAAATAGCATATAGTAGTGGATATAATTTGCCTCACAACCAATGGACATTCGTAAGAAATAGAGACTTTGGACGTAGCAACATCAATAATTATTACATTAATAATTCAAACAATACTACAATTATAAATAACACCACTATAATTAACAATGTTCGAAGAGATCCAAGTCGCAATACAAGTTACAACAGCGGTCCCAATAGAAAAGAAGTACAAACAAGAACTGGTAATACTTTTACTCCAGTAGCTATTAGAGATAGAAACACTCCTGGCCAAAAAGTAAATAAAAAAGAATTGCAAATCTACCGTCCTCAAGTAGAACATGCTAATGCAAGTGGACCTAGAACAGCACCAAAAAAAGTGGTTGATTTAAAAGATGTAAAACCTGAAGCGCAAAGAAGCCCAAGAACTGAACCTACAAGAGCAAATCAGCAACCAAAACAAAAAGACAATAGCCTACCAAAAACACAACCTACTAGAGGGAATCAGCAACCAAAACAACAACAAAACAGAGAGCCAAAAGCTACTGTCCCACAAAAAGAACAACGTGGTAACCAACCCACTATTGAGCCGAAACAAACAAGACAACCACAAAATAACACGCAACAAAAAGAAAAACAAGTAAATACACCGCAAAGACAACAACAACAAAATAAAAACCAAACGGCTAGTCCACAACAACAACAACAACAACGTAATAGCCAACCCGTCAAACAACAAAATCAACAACCACAAAGTAATAACCAACCTGCGAAGCAACAGAATCAGCAGCCACAACGGAATAATCAACCTGCGAAGCAACAGAATCAGCAGCAAAATCGAAAAAATCAAAACAATGACCGAAATAATAACAGGTCAAATTAAATAAAGCAACGTTATTTTGTCAAGAGAAGAAATAATTCACCAAGATTTAAATTTTGGTACTAACAAATAACTTGTTGCTTTCTCAATAGCAATCATACCTGCTAAATACGAATACCACAACTGCTCCACCTGACAGGTTTATATAATCCGTCGGGTGTAACTATTTATTTAATAATTTAGGAGTAGTGGCTCAGATTATATTAACGACGAGGTGGTCAACCTCCAATTCGTAATTCCTAACTCGTAATTAATTATATTTGTCAAAAATTAATTCACCATGCAACATATTATTGACCGTTTCATCAGCTATGTAACTATCGACACCGAATCGGATCCTAACTCAACCTCAACCCCAAGTACCAAAAAACAATTCGATTTAGCCAACAAACTAGTCGAAGAACTCAAAGCCATCGGCATGACCGAAGTTACCATCGATAAATATTCGTATGTAATGGCAACGCTACCGTCAAATGTTGATCACAAAGTACCAACCATAGGTTTTGTATCCCACTTTGACACCACTCCCGATTTCACGGGCAAAGATGTAAAGCCACAAATAGTTAAGAACTATGATGGTGGAGATATCGTATTGAACAAGGAGCAAAACATCGTGCTTTCGCCAAGTTATTTCAAAGATTTACTGTTATATAAAGGACAAACCTTAATCACAACCAATGGTTTAACGCTTCTTGGTGCCGATGACAAAGCGGGTATCACCGAAATCATGACGGCAATGGAATATTTAATTCAAAACCCGCATATCAAACACGGAAAAATTAGAGTATGCTTCACTCCCGATGAAGAAATTGGTCGTGGAGCTGATTTATTTGATGTGAAAAAGTTTGGTGCCGACTGGGCGTATACTATGGATGGCAGTCAAATTGGGGAACTAGAATACGAAAACTTCAACGCCGCTGGGGTTAAGATTACCTTCAAAGGAAAATCAGTACATCCTGGCTATGCCAAAGGTAAAATGATCAACTCTATGCTTATTGCCAATGACTTTATCAATGAATTACCAAAAGGAGAAACGCCACAAGAAACAAAAGACTATGAAGGATTCTTCCATGTTACTCAATTGCTAGGAAGTATTGAAGAAACCAAATTAGAACTTATCATTCGTGACCACGATATGAAGTTGTTCCAAAAGCGTAAAGCTTTAGTAGAGAAAATCACGGCAAAATTCAATAAGAAATTTGCAAAACAATTTGGCGAAGATATCGTAATCACCAAAATCACTGACCAGTACTACAACATGAAAGAAAAAGTAGTCCCTGTAATGTTCATTGTTGATTTAGCCGAAAAAGCAATGAAGTCATTAGGCATCAAACCTTTGATAAAACCTATTCGTGGTGGTACTGATGGCTGTCGTTTATCCTATATGGGCCTTCCTTGTCCAAACATCTTTGCTGGTGGGCACAACTTCCATGGTAAATATGAATATGTTCCTGTGGAGAGTATGCAAAAGGCAGTAGATGTCATTGTAAAAATTGCAGAGCTAACAGCTACTACCGACTTTACAAAAAAAAGTAAAAAGAAATAACAACTTTCATTTATGAAAGAAGAAAAGCACACTTGGGATAAAGTCAATCAATGGGCAGAAGAACTTGGGCTGTTAAGAGCTATTGTTCAAAAAACTGAACTAGTAGAGACAATTAAATGGGGTGGAGAAATCTATACTTTAAACAATAAAAATGTATTGGGTATAGGCGGTTTTAAAAGCTATTTCGGAATTTGGTTTATGAATGGTGTATTCTTAAAAGATGAAGCCAAGGTGCTTGTCAATGCCAATGAAGGAGTTACTAAAGGATTACGACAATGGCGATTCAATTCGGCAAATGAGATAAACGAAAAGTTACTAATGCAGTACATTCAAGAAGCTATTGCTAATGAAAAAGCTGGTTTAGCCATCAAACCCGAAAAGAAAGAAGCCATGCATTGTGATTATTTGACAAAAGCTTTGAAAGAAGATAACGTTTTAAATTCTGCTTTCGAACAATTCACACCCTACAGACAAAAAGAATTCTGGGAATATATGGCCACTGCCAAACAAGAAAAAACAAAAGTTACCCGCTTCGAAAAAATAAAACCAATGATACTGGAAAGAAGAGGTTTAAATGATAAATACAGATAAAAAAAGCCCCGATTTCTCGGGGCTTTTTAGTATAAACTAATTTGCTTAGGCTTTCTTGTTTAAAGCAGCTGTTAACTCTAAAGAAATAGCTGAACGCTCTAATTTTAATTTACCAGACATGGTTTCAATTACTGTAGTTGTTTCACTCAATTCAGCAATTTTGCCATGAATACCACTTTTGGTAATGATCTTGTCACCCACTTTTAAGCCGGCTTCAAATTCTTTTTCTTGCTTAATTTTCTTTTGTTGTGGTCTAATCATAAAAAAATAGATAACCACAAACATTAATAAAAACGGTAAAAACTGTGTTATTTGTCCCATAAACTTCTTTTATTTTGCTCCTTTCGGAATTATGTTTGATTTAATATATAATATTTTTGCTCCTTCTTTAACATTACAAAGTAACGTTACTGATTTTGAGGTTTCTCCAATTTTTCCAGCCGAATTAAACGAAACTTTTATTACACCCTCTCCTCCTGGTTCTATAGCATCTTTTGGATATTTTGGAACTGTACAACCGCATGACCCTTTTGCTTTGGTAATTAAAAAATCAGACTTACCTGTATTTTTAAATTTGAAATCATAAACTACTTTATCACCTTGTGTAATGGTTCCAAAATCATGAATTTGATTTTCAAAAGTCATTTCAGTTTCAGTAATTGGTCCTTCCTTTTTACAAGATGTTGTCATTGCAAGGGCGGCAATTACAAACAGTAGGCTAATTTTTTTAATCATATTTTTAAATTATTTTTACATTAAACCTCTACCTGCTTTTTTTATTTTATTCTCTTTTTCAAATTCTTTAACCAAATTATCCAAAATACCATTAATGAACAGACTACTCTTTGGAGTTGAATATTCTTTAGCAATTTCTAAATATTCATTAATAGTAACTTTTATTGGAATGGAAGGAAACTTTAAAAATTCACATATCGCCATTTTTAAGATAATGGTATCTATTTCTGCAATTCTATCAGCGTCCCAATTTGGTGTTTTATCAATGTATTCTTTGGCTAGTTCTACTTCATTTAATACCGTTTTTCTGAACAACAAGCTTACAAATTCTTTATCTTCTTCGTCTTTATAAAGTTTCTCCACTCTAAAATCTACTGATTCCGAAAACTGTTTTAATTGTTTTTGAATTTGTGTATTAACTAACGGAATGTCATCAACCCAAGTTAGTTTTTGGTCTTCTAAATAGTCATATAATTTTTCATTAGGAGCCAATACTTCGGTAAACATATCCACAACAAACTGTTTGTCTTCTTCAAAAGAGCTTTTATTGGTACTTATGTATTTTTGATAAAGAGCACTCTTTTTGATTTCATTAAGTAAAATCAAAATATAGTCATCATTCATTGACCAGTTATTGATTTTTCTTTTTTCAATAGCTGAATTCAAGGCGATATTCTCAGCCAAATGCTTTAAAACAATATTGTTTACGAATTTTTTATTTGGATTTTTTTCTTCAGGAGTAGCTAAATGTTTATTGCTAGAGTTTACCAAAAAAACAATTTCTTTATTTCTAATTTCAATTAGAGAAGACAACATAATTAAATACAAATCCTGAATTATATCAATACTTTGAAGCAAAAACTTTTCTTCTTTCTCTAATTCATCTGAATTCTTTTGATGCATCGCATAGATGGACTGCATCACTTTCACTCGAATATGTCTTCTATTTAACACCTATAAGAACTTTTAAATTAACAACGCGAAAGAATTTCTTTCGCGTTGCAAAAATAGTAATAATTTTATTCAGAAACAGCTTATTTAGTTGCGTTTTCTTTTTTTCTTTGGTCTATTCTGTTTTGTGCAATTTGCATAGCTGCTTGTTGCGTTGTCATATTTTTTGATTCTGCAAAACTGAATATTTCTAAGGTAGTATTGTATATGTTTTCGGTTCTTCTCATGGCTTCTCCTGGCTCATACTTTACAATCTCTGCATACACATTGATAATACCACCAGCATTGATTAAGAAATCAGGAGCATAGGCTATACCTCTTTCTCTTAAAATCTGACCGTGAATAGCTTCTACTGCTAATTGATTATTGGCAGCTCCTGCAATTACTTTGGCTTTTAATTTATAAATGGTATCATCATTAATGGTAGCTCCCAAAGCACAAGGTGAATAAATATCTACATCAGCAGCATACAAATCATCTCCAGTAAATATTGAAGCACCATATTTGGCCACCATATTTTCCATTTTATCTTGATGAATATCAGATACCAAAACTATAGCTCCTTCTTTGGTCAAATAACTGATTAATGTTTCACCCACATGTCCCGTACCTTGAACCAATACTTTTTTACCAGCTAAATTATCTGTTCCAAATTTATATTTAGCCGCTGCTTTCATTCCCATAAAAACACCGTAAGCAGTAACAGGTGATGGATTTCCAGACCCTCCTCTTTCAATAGAAATTCCGGTAACGAATTTAGTTACTCCGTTAATTCTATCCATATCTTCAGTAGTAGTTCCTACATCTTCGGCAGTGATATACTTTCCGCTTAACGAATTAACAAACTCTCCAAAACGCGTAATCATTTCTGGGGTTTTATCTAACTTAGAATCACCAATAATAACTGCTTTTCCTCCTCCAAGATTCAAACCTGTAATGGCTGATTTATAAGTCATTCCACGAGACAAACGCAAAACATCATTTAAAGCCTCCCATTCATTGTTGTATTTCCACATTCTTGTACCACCTAAAGCTGGTCCCATAACGGCATTGTGTATACCAATTATTGCTTTTAATCCTGTATCTTTGTCGTTACAAAAAACAATTTGTTCGTGATTATCAAAAGACAATTGACCGAAGACCGGATCCATTTTTTTCAGCTCTGCTGGAGTTGTGATTTCTGAAGTCATTTTAAAATTATTTAATTTTAGACTTTTAAAAAAAGTCAGGCCCAAAATTATAACTTTATTCAATAAAACTTACTCTTATTAAAATTAATTAGTGATTTGTTAATAAAATCCGTTTATGCTAAGAATTTAATAATTTAATTATATTAATAATTTTAACAATAAAAAGACAATAATTCCCAATTCTGCTCTATATCAATGAAAGAACTTCAGTATTTAAACAAATATTTTATCAAATACAAATTTCATTTTTTGTTAGGAATAATCATCACTATCATTGCTCAAATTTTCTCCCTATTCACCCCAAAACTGGTAAGCAAATCTTTTAAAGCCATAGAAGATTTTCAAAAAAATAAATCCACAGTAGATTTGGTTCAAAGTGAACTTATACATAACATTCTTTGGATTCTTGTTACCACTCTCATTGCTGGGGTTTTACAATTCTTAATGCGCCAAACTTTAATTGTAATGTCGCGCCATGTAGAGTTTGATTTAAAAAATGAAGTATTCAAACACTATGAAGTACTCGATCAAAATTTTTACAAACGCAACCGTACGGGTGATTTAATGAATCGTATTAGTGAAGATGTTGCCAAAGTCAGAATGTATGTTGGGCCCGCCGTAATGTATACCATTAACACCTTTATCCGATTTACCGTTGTCATCATTTATATGTATAACGTATCTCCGCGACTTACACTATACACATTGCTTCCTTTGCCAATACTCTCTTTTATCATTTTTAAATTGAGCAAAGAAATTAATATTCGTAGTACCATTTTTCAGCAGTATTTGTCAAAAGTTTCCAGTTTTACTCAAGAGATTTTTTCCGGAATAAGAGTCGTTAAAGCTTATACTTTAGAAAAACAACACCAAAAAAACATGGTGGATTTAGCTCAAGAAAGTAAAACTAAAAGTATGGGATTAGCAAAGGTACAATCGCTTTTCGGTCCGTTGTTAATTGCTTTGATTGGGGTTAGTAATTTGATAGTGATTTATTTTGGCGGAATGATGTACATCAATGGGAGCATTAAAAGCATTGGTACAATAGCCGAATTCATTTTATATGTCAATATGCTCACCTGGCCGGTTGCATCTATTGGTTGGGTTTCTTCTTTGGTACAAGAAGCCGAAGCATCTCAAAAACGAATCAATGAGTTTCTTAAAATAGAACCCGAAATTAAAACCAAAACTACCGAAAACACTATCATAAAAGGCGAAATCGAATTCAAAAATGTGTCCTTTACCTATGATGATACTAATATTACCGCATTACAAAACATCTCCTTCAAAGTAAAAAAAGGTGAAACGGTAGCCATATTAGGAAAAACCGGTGCTGGAAAATCAAGTATATTATCACTCCTTACCCGAATGTATGATATAAAAGAAGGAAACATCATCATTGATGGGAAAAATATAGACGAAGTTAATTTATCCGATTTACGAAAAAGCATCGGTATTGTGCCACAAGACGCTTTCCTTTTCTCAGATACAATTAAGAATAATATCAAATTTGGGAAAGATAATGCTACAGATAATGAAGTAATAGAAGCTGCCAAAAAAGCGGTAATTCATGATAATATCATCCATTTTAACAATCAATACGAAACTATTTTGGGCGAAAGAGGTATTACGCTTTCTGGCGGACAAAAGCAACGCGTTTCTATTGCAAGAGCCATTATTAAAGACCCAAAAATATTACTATTTGACGATTGTCTTTCGGCGGTTGACACCGAAACCGAAGAACAAATATTGAATAATTTACTCGAAATCTCCAAAGACAAAACCACCATAATCGTGAGTCACAGAGTCTCTTCGGCTAAAAACGCGGACAACATTATTATTATAGACGAAGGACAAATCATTCAAGAAGGTTCTCATAATCAATTAGTAAACCAAGAAGGGTATTATGCCGAGTTGTACTTAAAACAACTTTCGGAAAAAGATTTAAATTAAATGTTGTTTCGTAACAAAAATTTTACCATTTTTGAACTGTACACAAACACTATAAATTGACCGAAAGAATATGAGAGAAAATGATATGTTAGAAAAAGATGAAATTTTTTCTAAAGTTTTAAGAGCAGGACGAAGAACGTATTTCTTCGATGTGAGAGCTACCAAAGCAGATGATTACTACATCACCATTACCGAAAGCAAAAAATTTACCGAAGAAGACGGTTCTTTTCACTTCAAAAAACATAAAATTTATTTATACAAAGAAGACTTCACTGCCTTTACTGATATTTTAGAAGAAATGACGGCTTATGTTTTAAACCACAAAGGCGAAGAGGTAATTTCAGAAAGACATCAAAAAGATTTCAAAAAAGAATACTCTACTGAAAGTGAACCAGCAAAAATTGACAAAAGCTTCACCGATATTGATTTTGATGATATTTAATATCAAATAATAGATGAACTTTTTTACTAAGTATAAATTACATATTAATATTGTTACATTATTATTTTGGAGCATTATTTTATATTTAGAATACTCACTTGGTGATTTCAAATTAATAAAAATAGCGGCACCAATATTGTTTTCCTTATTATCACTACGCAATATTTATGATACCCTAAAAGAGAGAAAATTAAAATCCGGAAATTAGTTTCCGGATTTTTTTTAGCCTATTCGCAGCCCATTTTCTACTTTAATGTCTGAAGTCAATAACACAATATCATTGTCGGCACCAACAGCACCCAGCACCAAACATTCGCTCATAAAGTTGCCTATTTGTTTCTTTGGAAAATTTACAACAGCCACAATTTGTTTTCCTATTAAATCCTCCTTGGCATAGTGTTTCGTAATTTGAGCCGATGATTTCTTGATGCCCATTTCAGTTCCAAAATCAATCGTCAATTGGTAAGCGGGTTTCCTTGCCTCAGGAAAATCATCAACTTGAATGATGGTTCCCACATGCATGGCTACTTTTTCAAATTCTGCCCAAGATAAATTATTTTCCATACTTTTTAGCATAAAAAATCCCGATACATCGGGATATAAATTATTTCATAGTTACATAATTCAGGATTTTTTGTCCTTCTATATCTCCTAAATGGGCTTTCTTTTGCATGCGTGCCACGATTGGTTTCCATTCTTCTGCTGAAAAATCTTTGGGAGAATACAGCTTATGGCATTTAGCACAATTGTTTTCATAAAGTGCCATTCCTTCTGCAAGTTCAGGTGTCATAACAGTTGCTCCTCTTACCACTTCTTTTTTAACTACTATTACCTCTTTTTTAGTTTCTTCTTTTTTTACCTCAGCAGTTGGAACGTTTGATTTAGAAGCACACGAATAAATAATTGTGGCTAATACGGACAAGGCCATTACTTTATATTTCATATTATTTTTTTTTATTATTTAGGTAAATATAAAAAAAATCCCAACAGAATTCTATTGGGATTTGAAATTATTAATGTTTTAGATTCCGAAACCATTTCGGAATAAGTGATTCACTCCAATTTGATTCTCAAAATGGGTTCGCTAATTACCTAACATCCATCAACTCTACATCAAAAATCAAAGTAGCATCTGGTGGAATCACTCCGCCAGCACCGCTAGAACCATATCCTAAATACGATGGAATTACAAAACGAGCTTTATCACCTACTCTTAATAAGGCTATCCCTTCGTCCCAACCTTCAATCACATGTCCTTTTCCTAACGGAAATTCGATTGGCTTTTTACGAGTATACGAACTATCAAATACTTTTCCGTTTTCTAAAGAACCTTGGTAATGTACAGAAACTGTTTTACCGATTTCGGCTTGTTTGCCGTTTCCTTTTTGAATAAATTGATAACGCAAACCACTTTCTGTTTTATCAAAACCAGCTGCCAGTTTTTCCATAGCGGCTTCTGCTTGTTTTTTAGCATCTTCAATTCTTTTCAATCGAGAACCTTCAAAAGTTCGAAAGGCTTCGATAGCATTCCATTTTTGAGCTTCCTCACCTACTCTAACTATTTCAAGTGATTCGATTACATCTCCTTGTGCGACCGCATCAACCACATCTTGTCCTTCAACCACATTTCCAAAAACAGTGTGTTTTCCATCTAACCAATTGGTAGGAACATGTGTAATAAAAAATTGCGAACCATTACTTCCTGGACCAGCATTTGCCATTGACAAAACACCTGGTTTATCATGTTTTAATGTTGGGTGAAATTCATCATCAAAGTTGTAACCTGGACCACCAGTTCCTATACCTTGAGGACATCCGCCTTGTATCATAAAATCAGGAATGACTCTGTGGAATTTCAATCCATCGTAGTATGGTTTTCCCATTGGTTTTGCTGAATTTTCTAATTGTCCTTCGGCTAATCCAACAAAATTACCAACCGTTCCTGGAGTTAAATCGTGTGTTAGTTTAACTAAAATTGTTCCTTTAGTAGTATTGAATTTAGCGTATATTCCGTTTTCCATTTTTTTTATTTTTTTAAAATGCAGTGCAAATGTACTATATAAAATTGTATTTTTGAGTACCAAAAAAATGAAATCATGAGTTCTATTTACAACAAAGAAGACAATGAAATTATTATTTCCAGAATCAATAATCTTTCTCCCGAAAGCAAGGCGAAATGGGGAAAAATGACTGTGGGACAAATGTTATCTCATTGCCAAGCACCGATTGATTTTGCTTTTGGAAAAACTCCTATGAAAGTTAATTTCCTATTGCGCCTTTTAGGAAAAATGGTAAAGGGCAAAATGCTTAAATCAAAAGAGTTCAAAAAAAACAGTCCAACAGCTCCTGCATTTATTCGAACAGGAAATTATGATTTTGAGCAAACCAAAGATGAACTCATCCAGAAAATAAGTGTGTTTTCAGAATTGGGACTTAAAGCGATTAAAACAACAACCCATCCATTTTTTGGAGAAATGACCTATGACGAATGGAGTCAGTTGCACACCATGCATCTTGATCATCATTTGCGTCAATTTGGTGTTTAACTTTGTAACTTTGTCGCTTACCATATAAAATAATGAGAATAGACATCATTACCATATTACCTGAATTATTGCGAAGCCCTTTTGAAGCATCGATTATGAAGCGTGCCATTGAAAAAGGATTGGTGGAAGTGCATTTTCATAACTTACGAGATTACACAACCAACAAACAAAAAAGCGTAGACGATTATCAATTTGGAGGTGGTGCTGGTATGGTGATGATGGTACAACCTATTGACGATTGCATTACGCATTTAAAAAGTCAGCGCACTTACGACGAAGTGATTTACATGACTCCAGATGGCGCCACTTTGAATCAAAAGATGGCCAATACCATGTCGATGTATGAAAACATCATTATTCTTTGTGGGCATTATAAAGGAGTTGACCAACGCGTTCGCGATCATTTCATTACCAAAGAAATATCCATTGGTGATTATGTGCTTTCGGGAGGCGAGATTGGTGCTATTGTATTTTGCGATGCGCTTATCCGATTGATTCCTGGAGTTTTAAGTGATGAAACCTCAGCCTTGACTGATAGTTTTCAGGATAATTTATTATCAGGACCTATATACACTCGCCCTGCAGAATACAAAGGTTGGAAAGTCCCAGAAGTTTTGACCAGTGGTCATTTTGCTAAAATTGACAAATGGCGTGAGGATATGGCATATGAACATACAAAAAATAGACGTCCTGACTTGCTTGATGAGTAGTTAAAGTTATGAGTTATGAGTTAAGAGTAAATACTTTAACTTAATGATTTTCATTTGTTTATACTATTAAAAAATCAATAAAAAAAATCAATAAAAAAACTCATAATTCATAACTCATAATTAATAATTCTTTTTTAT
>CANJDA010000016.1 GCA_947472705.1 Flavobacteriaceae bacterium | reverse complement strand
AATGCTACTATGACCCGAGTAAATGGGATTATGGAAAAAGACATTGCGGTACATTTAAACATTATAAGTAACAATGCTACTGTGATTTATTACAATGCTAGTTCAGATCCATATTCAGCAGCAGCGGCTGGCTCAGGTGGAGCATGGAATGCTGAATTAATGAATAATCTTCATAATACATTAGGTGATGCTGCTTTTGATATTGGTCATTTATTCGGTGCTTCAGGAGGAGGAGGAAATGCAGGTTGTATAGGATGTGTTTGTACCAATGTTTTATCAACAGGAGGGTCTGCAACAACTAGTTATAAAGGTGCTGGGTTTACTTCGCCAAGTGATAATGTGCCAGCAGGAGATTCATTTGATATTGATTATGTGATTCATGAGATGGGTCATCAAATGGGAGCTAATCATACTTTTACCTATGGATATGAAGGGAGTGGTGCTCAAATTGAGCCAGGAAGCGGTACTAGTATTATGGCTTATGCTGGTGTAGCTACAGATGCATCTGGAAATTCAGCTTATAATGTTGCCAATCATTCGGATGCTCTATATTGCAATAAAAGTATTTCTCAAATTCAAACACGACTTGGAAGCACATCTGCAAGTTGTGCAGTAACAACTGATTTAGCAGGTATTAATAGTACACCTACATCCAATGCTGGATTAGATTATTCGATTCCAATTAGTACTGCTTTCAAAATAACAGGAGTTGGTACAGATGCAGATGCTGGAGATGTTTTAACTTATAATTGGGAGCAAAATAATGTTGGAACTGCAGCAACTACCGATGATGTTAGTAGAGTTTTTGGAGATAAGCCAGCTGGACCAATTTTCAGAATTTACCCTTCTTCTAGTTCGCCAACAAGATATTTTCCTCAGTTAAGTAAAGTTTTAGCAGGTAATATTGTAATAGCAACCGGAGTTGACACTGAGTGGGAATCGTGTTCAAGTATAGCAAGACCTTTAACATTTGCTTTAACAGTAAGAGATAATCACCCAGGAATGGGACAAACAAAAATAGACACTATGACTGCTACTGTTGTGGCTACTGCAGGTCCATTTGCTGTAACTTCTCAAAACACTACTGGAATCAATTGGCCACAAGCTAGCTCTCAAACTATTACTTGGGATGTAGCCAACACAACAAGTTTACCTGGTTCGGCCAATGTTAACATTAAGTTATCTACTGATGGAGGTTTGAACTTTGATACAGTTTTGGCTTCAAATACTCCAAATGATGGTACTGAAACAATAACAGTACCTAATATTGGAGCGCTTAATTGTAGAATTATGGTAGAATCTGCTGGAAATATTTATTATGCAGTTAATTCAAAAGCATTTACTATTGGAGCTTCTTGTTTTACCTATAGTATTTCACCAAATGCTGCTATCGCAGATGGTACTGCAGCAAATGTTGCTGGTTCTACAACAACTTCTGTACTTAATGTACCAGACGCATTAACAATCAGTAATATGAAAGTTAATCTTAAAATAAACCATGCAAAAATTGGTGATTTGGTTGTAAAAATAACACACCCTGATGGTACATTAAGAACACTATGGAACAGAACATGTAATGGTGCTACATACTCAGGCATTGACATGACCTTTGCAGATGGTACTGGAAGTATTACAACAGCATGTGCTAGTCCAACTATAGGAACGCATCAAGCTTCACAATCTGCAACAGCTTTATCTGGATATAACAATAAAACTTCAGCAGGAAACTGGACATTAACTGTAACAGATAATAATATTAATAATACTGGAACATTGGTTACATGGGGGCTTGATTTTGGTTGTACTTTGGCAACAAGCGAATTTGAAATTTTTGATTTAGCTATTTATCCAAACCCAAATAGAGGAAATTTCAATATACAATTTGATAATCCTTCTTCTAATGTAATTAAAGTCGCTGTTTATGATATGAGAGGAAGAAGAATTTTTGAAAACAACTACCCAACAAACCAATCAACCTTTAATGAAAACATTCAATTAGATAATGCCCAAGCTGGTGTTTATTTAGTAAATGTTTCTGATGGTAACAAAAAAGTGGTTAAAAAGATTGTTGTAGAATAATCTAAGAATAAATCAAAATTAAAAAGCCCGCTTATTGCGGGCTTTTTGTTATAAATAGATTTGTTTTATAAAGCTCTTCTCGCTCTAATCCAATATTTTGTTCGTTTCACTAAAAAGAACATTACTGGCACCATGACTAACGTTAATATAGTGGCATAAGTCAATCCGAAGATAATCGTCCAAGCTAATGGAGCCCAGAATATCACATTATCTCCACCCATATAAATGTGTGGATTTAAATCGGTTATAAGACCAAAGAAATCAAAGTTTAACCCAATAGCTAATGGAATTAATCCTAATACTGCTGTCAAAGCGGTTAGCAATACTGGGCGTAAACGAGATTTACCACTTTCAATGATTACTTCTTTTATTTCATCTAATGATAAATCATCATGACTTTCAACACCTTTGTCGACTACTTTTTTATCTAAAAGGAGTACAAAGAAATCCATCAATACAATACCATTTTTTACTACAATACCTGCCAACGAAATAATTCCCATCATGGTCATTAGAATAACAAAATCCATATTGGCAATGACATAGCCATAGAATACTCCACTAAAACTTAGCAATACAGTAAATAAAATTACTATGGTTTTTGATACCGAATTGAACTGCAATACAATGATGATAGTAATCCCTGCCATAGCTAAGAATAAGGCAAACATTAAGAAACTTTGATTTTTACCTTGCTCTTCTTGAACCCCAGAAAACGAATAAGTTATTCCTTTTGATAAAGGATACGATTTTAATTCGGTTCCAATTTGTTTGGTGATTTCGTCACCATTAAAGCCCGTTAATACATTCGAATAAATAGTCATTATTCGTTTGTAATTTTTTCTTTTAATTTGATTATAAGTATTCGTTTTTTCTGTGTTTGAAACGGCAGAAATAGGTACCTGCATCATTTGACCGTTAGCTTGATTTCTAAAAGTTAACGATTGATTGAATAGAATGTTTTCATTTTTACGTTGATCTTCCTGCATACGAACCACAATGTTATAATCGTCATCCCCTTCTTTATAGGTAGAAATTTCTTGACCATATACAGAACGGCGTAAATTGAAACCTAATTGCCCAGTGGAAACCCCAAGACTTCCAGCATTTACACGATCAACTTTTACTTCAAGTTCTGGACTTTCTTTATTAACATCTACATTTAGGCGCTCAATTCCCGGTATTTTTTTAGAGTCGATAAAAGCTATCATTTTATCCGCTTCCTTCAACATTTCATCATAATCAGAACCTGTTAATTGAATGCTAATTGGATATCCAGCTGGTGGACCATTAGCATCTTTTTCGACAGTCACTTTAGCACCTGCAATTCCTTTTACACGATTTCTAATTTCATCTAAGACATCAGAAGTGTTGATGCCTCTTCTGAATTTAAATTCAGAGAAATTCACCGTTACTTTTCCTTTAAATGGGGTTTCATTGGCTGAACCCGCATCAACATTTGGGTTTCCTGCACCAACTCCCACTTGAGAAATGATGCTTTCTGCTAAGAAATTTTCATCCGTTTTAGGGTCGATATATTTTTTCATGATATCGATAACTTGTTTTTCAACAAATAATGTGGCTTTGTTTGTTTTATCAATATCAGTTCCTTGAGGATATTCTATATAAGTGATAACCTGTCTTGGAATATTGTCAGGGAAGAATAATACTTTTCTAGGGAAGACGCCCAATAACACCATGGATAAAATTAGCATCCCAATGATAACAGCCAATGCTAACCATGCATTTCTTCCGGATAAGATTTTGGCTAAAAAGCGTTTGTACTTTTCTTCTAAACTTGGGAAAAAACTATGTTGAAAATCTTGTGTCCATTGGTACAACTTAATTTTATACAACCACATTAATCCGAAAGCAATAATGGAAAGGTGCCCAATAGCTCTGGCCGCTTTGCTATCATTAATATTTCCAATGGTCACAAAAAGAATAGCTAATACAATGAAAATGATAGAATATCTTTTAATGGATTTTTGAGAAATGTTTCGGTCTTCAATATCCATTGAACCACCCGTCATAGCAGCATTGATAACCATTGCCACAAATAAAGAAGCCCCAAGTGTAACGGATAAGGTCATTGGGAAATAAATCATAAATTTACCCATAGTTCCAGGCCATAAAGCAAATGGCAAGAAGGCCATTAAGGTTGTTGCGGTAGATGAAATAACAGGCCAAGCAATTTCACCAATACCAATTTTAGATGCCTGAATCCTAGGCAATCCTTTTTTCATATTGGCAAAAACGTTATCTACCACCACAATTCCATCATCCACTAATAATCCTAATCCCATTACTAATCCGAAAAGCACCATGGTGTTTAGGGTTAACCCAAAGGCTGATAAAATCGTAAATGCCATTAGCATTGAAAGCGGAATAGCGGCCCCCACGAAAAGAGAGTTTCGCAATCCCATGGTGAACATCAATACAATCATTACCAACACGATTCCGAAAATAATGTGATTGGATAATTCATTAACCTGATGTTCTACTCGAGACGATTGATCACTGGTTAATTCTAGTTTTAAATCTTTAGGTAAATAATTTTCTTTTGCCGTTTTGATTTTTTCTTTTACTTGATCAATAGCTGAAATCATATTTTGACCCGAACGTTTTTTAACATTCAGCATAACCACCTCACTGCCTTTTTCACGAGCATAAGTTGTTTTTTCTTTTTCTTTAAAAGATACGGTAGAGATGTCTTTTAAATAAACCGTTCCTCCATTGTGTTTAACGATAACATTTTCAAGTTCTTTTGGGTCTTTGATTTCCCCAACAATTCGAATGTTGTTTCTGGAGCCTTGTGAAATAAGATTCCCTCCCGAAACGGTCATGTTTTCATATTTAACAGCATTTTGTATGTCGTCAAAAGAAACCTGAGCGGCAGTCATTTTGAAGATATCAACAGCTATTTCTACCTCTTTATTGTCGACACCTAAAATGTCTACTTTCTTGACTTCTGGAATTTCTTCAATATCGTCTTGTAATTTCTCGCCATACTTTTTAAGTTGTTGCGTAGTATAATTTCCTTGCAAGTTGATATTCAAAATAGGCACTTCTTCTGAAATGTTTAATTCAAAAACACTTGGTTCCACTTTGCTACCATTGTCAAGATTAGGCCAATCAGTATCGGCTTTTACAATATCAACTTTGTCTTTGATTTTGGTTTTCGCCTGATCGATAGTTACTTTATCTGAAAACTCAACGATAATCATTCCGTAATCTTGAAAAGAACTGGCCGTTACTTTTTCAACACCACTGATGTTTTTGATTTCTTTTTCGAGAGGTTTGACAATTAATTTCTCTACATCTTCTGCAGAATTTCCAGGAAAAACAGATGAAATGTATATTTTATTCTCAATGATTTCTGGGAAATCTTCTCTGGGCATAGTGATGTAGGCAGTAATTCCCAACACCACTATAAGAAGTGTTATGATATATACCGTAACACGATTTTCGATCGCCCAACTTGATATACTGAATTCTTTACTTTGATGACTCATTTAATTTTTGATTTTGTTATTTAAAAATTTAACTTCATTCCTTCCGAAATGCTGTTTACGCCTTCAGTTACAATAACGTCGTTAGTGGCTATTCCTTTTAAGATTTCGGTAACATTGTCAGACGATTTTCCAACAGTAACAATAACTTTTTTAGCGGTACCCGTTTTTCCGTTGCTACCTTCCACTATGAAAACAAATTTGTCACCAGTAGCATCTTCTTGAATTACATTAGAAGGAACCACGATTGCTTTTTGATTTACATAATCTGTGATTTTAAGTTTGGCCACTTGGTTTGGGCGTAATAAATTGTCAGGATTTGGCACGCTTACTTCAATACCAAAACTTCTGTTATTTGGATTGATGAAGTTACCCACTTGACGTACTTTTCCTTTATAGGTTTTGTTTAATGAAGTTAAGAATACACCAACTTCGGTTCCCACTTTTAGTTTTCCAATATAACTTTCAGGAACGGTTGTAGAAACATACATATTGCCCAAATTAACAATGCGCATTAAGCCTTGTGGGCTTGGTGCTACTACTTGTCCTTTTTCGGCAAAAACTTCATCAATTGTTCCAGTGAAAGGAGCTCTAATAACTGTTTTGGCCAATTGAGCTTTGATTTGGGCTACCCCTTTTTGAGCCGAAATCATTTGAGTTTGCGCTTGTAAATATTGAATTTCTGAGCCAATTTTTTTATCCCAAAGATTTTTTTGACGTTCAAATGTAGTTTTGGCTAATGCATATTGATTTTCGGCACTTGCTAACTGTTGACTTATTCCGGCATCATCTATTCTGCCAAGTACTTGTCCTTTTGAAACGTGGTCACCGGCTTTTACGTTTAATGTAATTAATGTGCCGCTGTATTCTGGTTGAACCAAAATATTTTCTTTCGTATCTACATTTCCTTGAATGTCAAGATAATGATTGAAAATTGTATCTTTTATTGAAGCTACCGAAACTAAAGCTTCGTCTTTTTTGGTGTCTAATGTTGCTAGAGCTGTTTCAATCTTTGCAATATCGGCTTGAAGTGAAGCTTTCTTTTCATTTAAAGCTTTTACATTTTTAGCATTGATTAAGTCATCAATACTTTCTTTCTTTTCTGTTTTTGTACATGACAATAAAAACAGTGAAAATGCGGATAGGTATAGTATTTTTTTCATTATATATAGAGATTAATTTTTATTTGTTAATTTTTCTAATGCGGCTTTTTTGTTGATGATATTGGCCATCGATTGTAAATAGTTTTGCTGTGCAGTATACAATTGTCTTTGGGCCTCGTTGAAATCAAAACTAGAAGACAATCCTTCTTTAAATTTGATTTCTTGTTTTTTCTCAATTCGTTCAGCTAAGTTTAAATTGCTTTTAGAAGTAGCGTATTCTTCTACACTAAATTCGAATTCGCTTTTTGCTTTTTCATATTGTAATTTTAATTGTTGCTCGGTTTGTGTAAGCTGTGTTTTGGCTTGTTCAAAAGCTATTTTGGCTTGTTGTGTTTTGGCACTTCTTCCGAAACTACTAAATACAGGAACACTCAAACTCACCCCAAGATTGGAGAAGTTATTCCATTTTTGATCGCCATTAGTGAAAGTAAAATCATTCGCAAAAGAATTGTAACCAAAGTTAAAAGCGGCACCAAGGGTTGGCATGGCTTTACTTTTTTGAAGTTTTAACTCTAAAGACCTTTGTTCTTGAAAATTAGAAGCCATTTGATAATTAATATTATCGGTAACAGCAAATCCATTTTGAGTAAATGCCGATGCTAAATTCGATGTAGAAAGATTATCAAGTTTATCTGTTAAGGATAATTCATCATCAATATCCAAGCCTATAGTGAACTTTAGCATTTTTTTAGAAATGTCTAAAAGTCTTTTGGTATTGTTTAAATTACTTTCAATTGAGGCTAATGTAATTTGCAATTGCTCTACATTCTCTTCTTCTATTAAACCGTTTTTATAGGTTTCTTGAGTGTCTGATAATGTTTTAGATAAAGTGGTTTTGTTTTTTTCAAGAATGGAAATACTTTCTTGTGCCAATAATACATTCCCGTAAGCATTAACCACAGCTTCTTTAATTTCTGAATTGTTTTTTAATTTGGCATTTTCATAATATTTCAAATACGTTTTTGAAGCTTTAAGAGCAACAAAATAAGAGCCATCAAAAAGCAATTGACTTAAAGAGGCTTTCGCAATCATGGTTTGTTCTGTACCAAAGGCAAAAGTTGAAATTTCGCCTGCAGTTCCACCAAAAGGGCCACCACCGGTTACCCCTTGTTTAGTATATTCAAAGGTTTTAAGATAATCTAAACCAGCATTAATTTGAGGTAAACCAGTGGCGGTTGTTTCCCATTTTTTTTGTCTCGCAGCAGCAATATCTCTATTGGCATTTATAGACGAATAACTGTTTTGCAAAGCATGATCGATTGCTTGTTGTAAGCTAAAAGAGTAGATTTGTTTTTGTTCTTGAGCATGTATAATGCTTACAAGTAATAGCAGGGTAATTAATATTTTGTTTTTCATGTTATTGATTGTTATTTTTTAGTAATTCTTCTAAAACTGTTATTCCTTTGGAAGTGCTAATGCCTCGTAAGTGATACTCTAAATAGGTTTCTTGTACTTCTTTGGTGCTGAATTGTATAGGGTTGAAAAGTTCAGCGTCTTTAATACTTGTCATACCCGCAAAGTAAAAGCGACCTATCAATTCCATATTTATATTTTCACGAAAGAGCCCTTGATCGACTCCTTTTCTGAGATTTGCAATAACACAATCGCCCATTTTCGTAAATTGTCTTGACATTAGATTTTTATGAATTTGAGGGTAATATTTTTGCAATTGATAAATAGGAGAAGTACTCTCGTTTTTTAAATTCTTTAAGACAAAATCTTTAATAGAGAAAAGTTCTTCTATCGGATTTTTACCTTGTGCTTGTATTTCGTCTATACCACAAGAAATGGTTTCAAACAAGTGCATGGTCACAGCTTCTACCAAATCATTTTTGTTTTCAAAATGTTGGTAAATTGTTTTTTTTGAAATACCCATTCCTGAGGCAATATCATCCATGGTAACGCTTTTGAAACCTAGCGTTAGAAACATTTCAGTTGCCTTTTCGATAATCTTATTTTCCATTTTTTATTTAAAATTGAAGTGCAAATGTAAGACGGAAACTTTTAAAACAAAAATAGTTTCCAAAGTTTTTACAATTATTTAACATTTGATTATCGTTTGATAAATTGGCTTTTTCCTTTACATTAGCAAAAAATAATTGCATGCAAAGCATTACTTATTATCAAGAAATTATTTCGTCACACTTTAACTCGTTGATTTTAGAAAAAGACCCTAAAAATCTTTATGAACCAATACGTTATATACTATCGTTAGGCGGTAAAAGACTGCGCCCAGTATTGACATTAATGTCAGCGGAAGTTTTTGATTGTGATTGTCAAAACGCATTAGCAGCTGCTACTGCTGTTGAGGTTTTTCATAACTTTTCATTAATACATGATGATATTATGGATGATGCACCTTTGAGAAGAGGGAATGAAACGGTGCATGAAAAATGGAATATCAATACGGGGATACTTTCTGGAGATGCGATGTTGATTTTGGCGTATCAATATTTTGAAGCTTATGAGCCATCTACTTTCAGAGAATTGGCTAAATTATTTAGCAAAACAGCTTTAGAAGTTTGTGAAGGGCAACAATATGACATAGATTTTGTAACCCGTGATGATGTTACTATCCCCGAATATTTAAAAATGATTGAATTCAAAACGGCTGTATTAGTTGGAGCCGCAATGAAAATGGGAGCTATTGTAGCAAATACATCTGAAGAAAATGCCAATGCAATTTATGAATTTGGGTTGAACTTAGGAATAGCCTTCCAATTACAAGATGATTATTTAGATGCATTTGGTAATCCTAAAACTTTCGGAAAACAAGTTGGAGGAGACATTATAGAAAACAAAAAAACCTATCTGTATCTTAAAGCTATTGAATTTGCCAACGATGATGATAAAGAACAATTACTGCATTTATTTTCTATTCAACCCAATGACAATTCGGATAAAATTAATTCTGTAAAAGAAATATTTAATCAAACAGGCGCTTCAGAAGCCACTAAAAATGCTATAGAAAATTATACATTAAAAGCCTTTAAAACGATAGAAATAATGAATATAAGTGCTGATAAAAAAGCTATTTTGAAAGCTTTTGGTCAAAAATTAATGAGTAGAGATGTCTAGTTTTGTAGCGCCAATTAATACTGATCTTTTACTTTCTGAAGCCGAAAAGGAAAACTTGTATGCTAAACTCATTGAGCAAATAAATAAAGATTTCAACTTTGCCAATGAACCAATTGATTTCCCTCAAAGTACCTCGCCATATGAACTTAAAGTACAACTGCACGAAAAAGTGTATCGATTAATTCAGTATAAATACACTGAACTACTAAATTTGCTTTACATCATTGATGTACCCGAAGACAATGTAAAACAATTAGATGGGAGTGATATTGTAGAGCTTTCGGAAAAAATCGCGTACTTAATCTTAAAAAGAGAATGGATGAAGGTTTGGTTTAGAAATAAGCTCTAATAAATGGCATAAAAGCACTTCCGTAAATGTCTTTATTTTTATCAAAAAGCACATTAATCCTAGCTCCGATTGTGACATTGTCAGCCCTATAACCTGCACCAATATACAAACCAGTATTCCAAAAACTTCTTCTCACATTATCATAAGTATCTGTGTACGTTGAATTGACATGCATTTCTTCTAATTCTATAGAAATCTGAGCTACTTCGATAGGGTTGAACAGCCCAATTATACTACCTCCAACGACATTAGAATTATAATATTTTTTTTGTTTCAAATGACTATACTGAAATCCAGTGCCTAATGCAAAATATTGATTAAAATTATAAATCGCGCTTGGAGCAATTGTTATATCTGTATAATCATTACTAACACTAACACCAAATCCACCGCCAATTTGCACATGTTCCCAAAAATCATTTGTTTTAGCTTTTGGCATTGGTCTTTCTTGAGATAAGATTGTTTGTGAAATGCTCAAAATGAAAAGCAACACAAAAAAATGTGCAGGATTGTATAATAGTTTCTTTTTCATCTAAAGAAAGGCATTAAATTAGCATTATAAATGTACTAAAAACATTGAAAAATAATCACAAATGTCATACTTTTGCAACTGATTTTCTAATAAAAGATTATTTTCTCACAAGATATGGATAGGTTTTCCTTTTTAAACGCAGCACATACTGAATTTTTTGCGGATTTATACGAACAATACCTTCAAAATCCTGATAGCGTAGAACCAAGTTGGAGAGCCTTTTTTCAAGGGTTTGATTTTGGAATGACAACCTATAATGAAGAAAACGCTATTCAAGAATTAGCTAATTATGCTGTCAATGTCCCTCAAAACGGACAAGTTTCGGATAAGTTGCAAAAAGAATTCAATGTTCTAAAACTTATTGACGGTTACAGAACCCGAGGACATCTTTTTACCGAGACCAATCCCGTTCGTGGCAGAAGAACTTTTACACCAAACTTAGATTTAGAAAATTTTGGTTTGTCAACTTCTGATTTACAAACGGTATTTGATGCAGCTAAAGTATTAGGACACAAGCCTGAAACCCTTCAACAAATACTTAATCATTTGAAAAACGTGTATTGCCAACATATTGGTATTGAATACATATATATGCGAAAACCTGAGGTAATTCAATGGATTCAAGATAAAATAAATGTTAACGATAATCTTCCTAGTTTCAACATTGACCAAAAGAAACACATCTTAGGTAAATTGAATGAAGCGGTTTCCTTCGAGAACTTTTTACACACCAAATATGTTGGACAAAAAAGATTTTCCCTAGAAGGAGGCGAAAGTATTATTCCTGCATTAGATGCATTAATAGAAAGTGCAGCCGAAAAAGGAGTAGAACATTTCGTTATGGGAATGGCTCACCGAGGAAGATTGAATATACTTGCTAATATTTTTGGCAAATCAACTCAAGACATTTTCTCTGAGTTTGACGGTAAAGATTACGATCAAGAATATTTCGACGGAGATGTAAAATACCATTTAGGATTAACTTCCGAAAGAAAAACAAAATCAGGCAAAAAAATCAACATCAATTTGGCACCAAATCCTTCTCACTTAGAAACTGTTGGAGCCGTTATTGAAGGAATTACTCGTGCCAAACAAGACAAATATTTCCCAGATGATTTCTCTAAAGTATTGCCTATTGCCGTTCACGGTGATGCTGCAGTAGCTGGACAAGGAATTGTATATGAAATTGTGCAAATGGCGCAATTAGATGGATACAAAACAGGAGGAACAATCCATATTGTAATTAACAACCAAGTTGGGTTCACCACTAATTATTTAGATGCTCGTTCGTCAACCTATTGTACCGATGTGGCCAAAGTAACCTTGTCGCCAGTACTTCATGTTAATTCGGATGATGCAGAAGCGGTAGTTCATGCCATGCTTTTCGCCTTAGATTTCAGAATGCAGTTTGGACGCGATGTCTTCATCGATTTGTTAGGTTATAGAAAATACGGACACAATGAAGGTGATGAGCCTCGTTTTACCCAACCTGTTTTATACAAATTGATTGCCCGTCATAAAAATCCGAGAGAGATTTATGCCGAAAAATTAATAACTGCTGGAATTGTTGATGCGGCCTATTTGACCAAAATAGAAAATGACTACAAAGAAAACTTAGATCAAAACCTTCAAGCTTCTCGTAAAAAAGATTTGACCATCATCAAACCTTTTATGCAGGATGAATGGAAAGGATTTGTGCAAGTTTCCGATGACGAAATGCTGAAAAAAGTAGATACTACTTTTGATAAAAAGAAATTGGACGAAATTATTGTTTCTGTTTCTACATTACCAAACGATAAAAAATTCATCAGCAAGATTACCAAAATCGTTACCGATAGAAAAACGATGTATGACAATGACGTCATTGATTGGGGTACTGCAGAAACCTTGGCTTATGGTTCTTTATTGACTGAGGGTTATGATATACGTGTCTCAGGTCAAGACGTTGAAAGAGGAACATTTTCCCACCGTCATGCCGTAGTAAAAGTAGAAGATAGCGAAGAAGAAGTAATTCTGCTAAACACATTAAAAGACAAAAAAGGGAAGTTCAATATTTTCAATTCCTTCCTTTCAGAATACGGTGTTTTAGGCTTTGATTATGGTTATGCCTTAGCAAATCCAAATGCCTTAACCATTTGGGAAGCTCAGTTTGGAGATTTCTCCAACGGAGCCCAAATTATGATTGACCAATACATTTCGTGTGGGGAAGACAAATGGAACAACCAAAACGGAATAGTTCTTTTATTGCCTCACGGTTACGAAGGACAAGGTGCTGAACATTCTTCGGCGCGTATGGAACGTTACTTACAGTTGTGTGCCAAACACAATATGTTCGTGGCCGATTGTACTACGCCAGCCAATTTCTACCACTTGTTGCGTCGTCAAATGAAAACAAAATTCCGCAAACCTTTGGTTGTGTTTACACCAAAAAGTTTGTTGCGTCACCCATTGTGCGTATCTACTCGTGAGGAGTTGTACAAAGGACAGTTTCAAGAAGTTATTGATGACAAATCGGTTGATAAGAAAAAAGTAAAAACATTAGTATTCTGTACAGGAAAATTCTATTACGATATCTTAGCCGAAAGAGAAAACCTAAACCGAAATGACGTAGCTTTGGTACGCATCGAGCAATTATTTCCGTTGCCAGTGGAGCAATTGAAAGCCGTAATTAAAAATTATCCTAATGCTGACGATTTCGTTTGGGCACAGGAAGAACCAAAAAACATGGGGGCTTACAGCTATATGCTAATGAATTTTGATTTGGTGAAATGGAGATTGGCTTCGTTAAAAGCGTATGCAGCGCCTGCAGCAGGAAGCAGTACACGTGATAGAAGACGTCATGCCGATGCCATTAAGATGGTATTTGACAAGAATTTATTCCGATAAAATTTGGAGCCTTATCCCGCTTTCCGCGCTACATGGTAGCCAGCTGCAATCGGGGCTAGAAAAAAATAAAATAAACAACACTATAAAATTATAAAAGATGATTTTAGAAATGAAAGTCCCTTCACCGGGAGAATCAATAAAAGAAGTAGAAATTGCAACTTGGTTAGTTAAGGATGGTGATTATGTAGAAAAAGACCAAGCCATAGCTGAGGTTGATTCTGATAAAGCAACTTTGGAATTACCAGCTGAAGCTAGCGGAATTATTACTCTTAAAGCTGAAGAAGGTGACGCAGTAGCAGTAGGTGCTGTAGTTTGTTTAATCGATACTGATGCTGCTAAGCCAAGCGGAGCAGCTCCAGTAAAAGAAGCCGTAAAAGCGGAAGCCCCTAAGGTAGAAGAGAAGAAAGCAGATGCGCCTAAATCAGTTCCTGTTGCTGCCACTTATGCTGCCAATACCCCTTCACCAGCAGCCAAAAAAATATTAGACGAAAAAAACATCCAGCCTTTTGACATCGTTGGAACTGGAAAAGACGGAAGAATTACCAAAGAAGATGCAGTAAATGCTGTACCTTCTATGGGAACACCAACGGGTGGAACTCGAGGTTCAGAAAGAACTAAATTATCGATGTTGCGTCGTAAAGTGGCTGAGCGTTTAGTGGCTGCTAAAAATGAAACTGCGATGTTGACAACATTCAACGAAGTGGATATGACCAACATTTACGCTTTACGTGATGAGTATAAAGAAGCATTCAAAACCAAACACGGTTTAGGATTAGGTTTTATGTCATTCTTTACCAAAGCGGTTACAAGAGCTTTACAATTATACCCAGATGTGAATTCTATGATAGATGGTCAAGATAAAGTTTCTTATGATTTCTGCGATATATCAGTTGCGGTTTCAGGGCCAAAAGGCTTGATGGTTCCTGTAATGAGAAGTGCTGAAACATTATCATTTAGAGGTGTAGAAGCAGAAATAAAGCGATTGGCAATTCGTGCTCGTGATGGGCAAATCACCGTAGATGAAATGACAGGGGGAACTTTTACTATTTCTAATGGTGGCGTTTTCGGAAGTATGTTGAGCACACCAATTATTAATCCTCCACAATCAGGAATTTTAGGAATGCATAACGTAGTGGAAAGACCAATTGTGAAAAATGGTCAAATCGTAATTGCTCCAGTAATGTTTGTAGCCTTGTCTTATGACCATAGAATTATTGACGGACGTGAGTCAGTTGGTTTCTTAGTGGCGGTAAAAGAAGCTTTGGAAAACCCAGTTGAAATTTTAATGAATAATAACCCTAAAAAAGCGTTAGAGCTTTAAGGGTTTCTATCCGCCTCGGACGAGGCGCCTATATATGTATTCCCGCTTGTTTTTCGAGCGGGATTTTTTTAATAATGAATAAAAAAACTGCCGTTGGTGATTGAAAGGTTCTGACCCGATTCGGAAGAATGAAGAGTCCCTGACATGGTTCCTCTAATAGTTCTTTTACTAGTATCGGTGGTGATTGAAGATATAAACGAACTCCCTGATTCAAATGTCCCCAGTCCCAAATAGCCATCATAACTCATATGAGTTAAATGAGTTCCTGTTGTATTCATTTCCAATTTTACGTTTTCGGTTGGATAATCAAACGAGATATAATCTACATTCACTGATACAGTTCCACTTTCCTCAGTGACAAACATCATGGGAATTCCTTTTTTAACACCATTTATTTTCATGGAAATATTATTCTGTTGATTGTTTCCGGAATCATCAGAAGAACAGGAATTAGATAAAACAGCAAGACCAACTATTATAAATAGCAATAAATTATTTTTCATAATAATTGGTTTTTAAATGGTTAGCACTTCAAATATACGAAATATTTAAAAGAGATGGCCATTCGGAATATTCCATTGTTTTTCTGTTAATTTGTATCTTGTGAGAATGATAGGAGCAAGTACTATTTACTGCGGATAGCTCGACCTCATTTTTGGAACGGGGGCACGCCCAAAAACTATTCTATGAAAAAAAACCAAAAACAAGCTGCGATAGGATTTATATTTATCACAATGCTTATCGATATTACGGGTTGGGGAATTATTATACCAGTGATTCCAAAATTAATCAAAGAATTGATTCATGGAGACATTAGTGAAGCAGCCAAATATGGTGGTTGGTTAACTTTTGCATATGCCATTACTCAGTTTATTTGTGCGCCGTTAATTGGAAATTTAAGTGACAAATATGGCCGCCGTCCCATCATCTTGATTTCTCTATTTGCTTTTGCTATGGATTATTTGTTGTTGGCATTTTCGCCAACAATCATTTGGTTATTTGTGGGAAGAATTATAGCAGGATTAACGGGAGCTAGTATCACAACAGCCTCTGCTTATATTGCAGATGTAAGTACACCAGAAACCAGAGCCAAAAATTTTGGAATGATAGGTGCAGCTTTCGGTTTAGGATTTATTATTGGGCCTGTGATAGGTGGATTACTAGGACAATTTGGTTCTAGAGTTCCGTTTTATGCCGCAGCCATTTTATGTATGTTGAATTTCTTGTATGGTTATTTTATTTTGCCCGAATCATTATCAAAAGAAAATCGTAGAGCTTTTGAATGGAAGCGTGCAAATCCGATAACAGCTTTTCTAAGATTAAAAAAATATCCTTCTTTAATTGGATTAATGATAGCCGTTTTTCTACTTTATGTAGGTTCACACGCAGTTCACAGTAACTGGAGTTTCTTTACCATGTATCGTTTTCATTGGGATGAAAAAATGGTAGGGATTTCTTTAGGTGCTGTCGGGCTTTTGGTAGGAATTGTACAAGGTGGATTAATACGTTGGACAAGTCCGAGACTTGGAAATGAAAAAAGTATTTATATAGGTTTGGCACTATACACTATAGGAATGTTACTTTTTGCCTTTGCTACAGAAAGTTGGATGATGTTTGTGTTTTTAATTCCTTATTGTTTAGGAGGAATTGCTGGACCAGCATTGCAAAGTGTAATTTCTGGCAAAGTTCCACCGAATGAACAGGGCGAAATACAAGGAACATTAGCTAGTTTGATGAGTGCTTCAGCCATTGTCGGACCGCCCATGATGACCAACACTTTTTATTTCTTTACCCATAAAGAAGCACCATTTCAATTACCTGGTTCCCCTTTTATTTTGGGTGGTTTTTTGATGTTGTTGAGTACTATTATCGCTATTTATTCATTGAAAAAGCAAGCTACTTTAAATACAAACATTGATTAGCATAGTCAATAATAGCTTTTCCCTCCAATAAAATATCGGCACCAATAATGCCATGAACTGGTTTGGCTTTGTATTGTAGTAAAGCTTGATTAACATGTGTCATGTCAAAAATCACTAAATGGAATTCATCAGATTTCCATCGTCCAATTTTCAAGAAGTTATTTTTGGCAAGTTGTGTATACATTCCAGTAGCTCCTGCACCAGCAGCTTTGGTTTTGGATTTTCCTGCTTTAAGGTCAAATAGTTCTATACTTTCAAATCCAACACAACTGTTGGAAGCACCAGTGTCTAAAATAAAATTCCCAGAAATACCATTGATAGTGGCTTTAACTAATAAATGTTGGGTTTTAGAAACTTTAAAATTGATTTTTTTATATTTTTCTTTTTTGAGTACGTCGTGCAGATTTTTCATAAATTCATAATGAAGTTCAAATGTAATTCAAAAATCGATTGCAATCTTTGAATCGAGGATTGCCGAACGGATTTTTTTTATAAACTTTGTCTCTTTAAAAACAGTATGATTTTTACAGATACACATACCCATCTTTATTCCGAAGAATTTGATCAAGACAGAACCGAAATGATTCATCGAGCTATTGATACGGGTGTTTCGCGCTTTTTTGTACCAGCTATTGATTCTAATTATACACAAAAAATGTATGCTTTGGAAAATCAGTTCCCCGAAAACATTTTCCTAATGATGGGTTTGCATCCAACCTATGTCAAAGAAAATTATCTAGAAGAATTGGCTCATGTGGAAACAGAATTAGCAAAGAAGAAGTTTTATGCAGTAGGCGAAATTGGAATCGATTTGTTTTGGGATAAAACATTTTTAAAACAACAACAACACGCTTTTCAGCACCAAATTCAGTTGGCCAAAAAAAACAAATTAGCGATTAACATTCATTGTCGTGATGCTTTTGATGAAGTTTTCGAAGTATTAGAAACTGAAAAGGCAGCCGATTTATTTGGCATCTTTCACTGTTTTACGGGAGATTTTAATCAAGCTCAAAGAGCCATCGATTTAAATATGAAATTAGGAATTGGCGGAGTGGCTACATTCAAAAACGGAAAGATTGACCAATATTTAAACGAAATTGATTTGCGCCATATTGTTCTCGAAACCGATTCGCCTTATTTGGCCCCTGTTCCTTTTCGCGGTAAGCGAAACGAAAGCAGTTATACCAAACTGGTTGCTGAAAAATTAGCAAACATATACCAACTTCCGCTTGAGGAAATAGCACGAATCACCACAGAAAATTCGAAAACAGTTTTTGGGATTTAATAAAGAAATCCTAAAAAATTAAGTTTTTTTTTGTTCATTTGTTCCACTTAAATAAGTGAGTTGTAATGCAGAAATTTGATTCTATTCGTCCATATTATGATGCTGAGGTTAATGAAGCTATTCATACAGCGGTAAATCATCCGATGATGAAAGCGTTAATGGGGTTTACCTTCCCAGATGTTGACGATGAAGTTTGGAAAAACCAACTCAAAAAAACGCATTCTATTCGCGATTTTCAATGTAATTTTATTTACCAATCGGTACAAAAAGTATTGGCGAAAAGCTCAGAAGGATTAACGACATCTGGCTTTGAAAAATTAGAAAAAAACACTTCTTATCTTTTTATTTCCAATCATCGTGATATCATATTGGATACTTCTTTATTGAATGTAGCTTTATTTGATCATGGATTAGTAATGACGGCTTCGGCTATTGGAGATAATTTGGTCCAAAAATCTTTTTTGAAAACGTTATCAAAGCTTAACAGAAATTTTTTAGTATTACGCGGGTTACCTCCCAGAGAGTTACTTGAAAGTTCTAAGTTGATGTCAGAATACATTGCGCAATTGTTATTGCGTGAAAACCGGTCTGTATGGATTGCACAGCGTGAAGGTAGAACCAAAGATGGCAACGACGCAACACATTCTGGGGTTTTAAAAATGCTAGCCATGGGTTCCGATGAAGCTTCATTGATGGATTATTTCAAAAAGATTAAAATCGTTCCTGTTTCTATTTCTTATGAATATGACCCAACAGATGCTTTGAAAATGCCACAATTAATTGCTGAAGCTAAAAACGAAATTTATATCAAAGAAAAAAACGAAGATTTCGTAACCTTATTAAGCGGTATCATTGGTCAAAAAAAACGCATTCACATTCACATAGGTGATGTGTTGAATAAGGAATTAGATGTTATAAAAACCGAATTTGACAATAATAACAAACAAATTCAGGCATTAGCACAGGTTATTGATGATTCTATTTTGCAGAGCTATATGCTTTGGCCAACCAATTATATTGCCTACGACTTATTGCACAAAACAGACAAATACAAAAACTACTATACCGAAAACGAAAAGTCTTTATTTGAAAGAAGATTAGAGATGAAGATTGACGAAAATAACTCTCAAATGGTGGAAAGTTTCTTAGCCATGTATGCCAATCCTGTAGTGAACAAATCCAAATACGAGAATGCAGTCTAAACCGAACATATTGCTGATTTACACCGGCGGTACTATCGGTATGATGAAAGATTTTGAAACCGGCGCACTCAAAGCATTCAACTTTAAAAAGTTGTTGCAAAAAATTCCGGAATTAAAACAATTGGATTGTAATATTGAAACCATTTCATTTGAAAAACCCATTGATTCTTCTAATATGAATCCTGAAAAATGGGTCACTATTGCTACTATCATTGAAGAAAAATATAATGCTTTTGATGGTTTTGTGGTACTTCATGGTTCTGACACCATGTCCTATTCGGCTTCGGCTTTGAGTTTTATGTTGGAAAATTTAAATAAGCCTGTGGTTTTTACCGGTTCTCAATTGCCAATTGGGGATTTGCGCACCGATGCTAAAGAAAACCTCATTACGGCTATACAAATTGCCACTTTACAACACAAAGGGAAACCAATAATTAATGAAGTTTGCTTGTATTTTGAATATAAATTATATCGAGGTAACCGAACTACCAAAATCAATGCTGAACATTTCAATGCATTTACTTCGCCCAATTATCCTCCTTTGGCAGAATCAGGTGTGCACTTGAATGTCAACCCTAATACGATTTTAAAAAAGCAGCCAAATAAAAAGTTACTAGTACACAAAAATCTTAATGATAATGTAGTTATTGTTAAAATATTTCCTGGTATCAGTGAAACTGTATTGTCATCCATAATTGCCATACCCAATTTAAAGGGGATTATTTTAGAAACTTATGGTTCAGGAAACGCACCTTCTGATGAAGTTTTTATTCAAATTCTGAAGAAAGCAATTAAGAGTGGTTTACATATCGTCAATGTTACGCAGTGTTCGGGAGGAAGCGTTAACATGGGACAATATGAAACTAGTACACAGCTAAAGAAAATAGGCGTGATCTCTGGTAAAGATATTACCACCGAAGCAGCAATTACTAAGTTAATGTATCTCCTTGGGCAGAATGTTGCACCCACAGTTTTCAAAACTATTTTTGAAACCTCGTTACGTGGCGAAATGCATTAACAAATTGCCAGACTAACTTTTTTTACTGAAAAAATTTGTTGTTCTTTGTAACACAAATAGAGAGGTGTCCGAGTGGTTGAAGGAGCAAGCCTGGAAAGTTTGTATGTGGGCAACTGCATCGTGGGTTCGAATCCCATCCTCTCTGCTTTTCTTCACTAATATAAGTGTTATGCGAATCTATCTATCTGTAATCGCTTTTTTTATGGTTTTGAGCATTTCTGCCCAAAATGTAGAAACTGATTTTGATGCTCCAGATTCGCTGTATCGAGAGGACCAATTTTATATTGGGATTACTTATAACAATCTTTTAACAAGACCTTCAGGGTTGAGACAGAATAAATTTGCACCAAGTATTATGTGTGGATTTTTACGCGATATGCCTTTTAATAAAAAGCGTACTTGGTCAATTGCTGCTGGTTTAGGATATTCCTTTTCTATTTACAATCAGAATTTACAAATTACGCAAAGCAACGGAACGAATGCCTATCAAATAATTGATTCGGAAAATTCTTTTTCAAAAGATAAATTATCCTTACACTTCATTGATTTACCAATCGAATTAAGATGGCGTAATTCGACATTTGAAAGCCATAGATTTTGGCGAATTTATACGGGATTGAAGTTTAGTTACTTGTTTTATGACCAATACAAATTAGTATCTACAGCTATAAGAGCCAAGCAAACTAATAATAAAGATTTAAATAATTTTCAATACGGAATGTATTTAGCAGTTGGTAATAATACGATAAATGTTTATGCGTATTACGGGTTTAATCCGTTATTTAAATCATCTGCAAAAATTGATGGACAATCTATAAATATGAATACGGCCAACTTTGGCCTGATGTTTTATATTTTATAACCAAAAAAATAGAAGTCCTAACTGGGGGAGTAATCCACATAAAAAACCTATTAATAGTTCTTTATTATTATGAGCTTTCATCGTTATCCTTGATGAAGCAACTAAGCCATTCAAAAACATAAAAAAGGTTACCAAATGAATAGTGTTGATTTCATTTTTAATACTTAAACCAATGATGAAAACGGTTAGTGCACTCATGCCTATCATGTGAATGCTAGCTTTGACTTTGGCATACAATAAGAGGAAGGCAATTAAAGTACTAAAAAAGCCTCCTAAGAAGAAAAAGTACAAAGTAGGAAATCGTTCAAGGGTGATGCTTTTTTCTATTAAAATAGTGAGCAGCATTATATGTAGTAGTAAAGGGATTTTGCGATGAGCAATATCTGAAAGCATGATGGTATCTATTTTACCGAAGGTTCTTAGCAAATAAAAAAAGGCAACAGGCAGTAAAAAAGTAATAATAATAATTTGCAAAAAAAGCACTAAGTATTGTGCCATGGTAAAATACTGCGCTTCTAACAAAACATAAAAAATTGTCCCTAATAACGGAATGAAAATAGGATGGAAGAGGTAAGAGAAAAAGGGAAGGATTTTTTTCAAGGCTATCGATTTTTATATCTTTTTCCTCATTCGCGCCACAGGAATATCAAGTAAATCTCTATACTTGGCAATGGTTCTTCTAGCAATAGGATATCCTTTTTCTTTTAGAATTTCAACAAGTTGATCGTCGGGTAACGGCTTGTTTTTATCTTCTTCTTCGATTACTGTTTTCAATATTTTTTTAATTTCGAGAGTAGAAACATCTTCTCCTTGATCGTTTTTCATAGCTTCTGAGAAAAACTCTTTGATTAGTTTGGTTCCATAAGGAGTATCTACAAATTTACTATTAGCTACACGTGAAACAGTTGAGACATCCATGCCCACTAAATCAGCGATGTCTCTTAAAACCATTGGTTTTAGCTTGGTTTCTTCACCCTCAAGGAAATATTCTTGTTGGTAATACATGATGGCATTCATCGTCACAAAAAGGGTTTCTTGTCGTTGCTTTATTGCATCTATAAACCATTTGGCGGAGTCTAATTTTTGTTTGATAAACTGCACTGCATCTTTTTGCGCATGTGATTTGTCGCGTGATTCTTTATAGGTTTGTAACATATCCTGGTAATCTTTGGATATGTGTAAAGTTGGGGCATTTCTGCCATTCAAAGTCAATTCTAATTCGCCATCAACTATTCTAATGGCAAAATCGGGCACAATTTGTTCTACGGCACGACTACTGCTATCAAAGGAACCGCCTGGTTTTGGGTTTAATTTTTCAATTTCTTCAATTGCTTTTTTAAGTTTTTCTTTCGAAATTTCGTAAGCAATTAATAGTTTTTCGTAGTGTTTTTTGGTAAAGGCGTCAAATTGATTTTCAATAATATCAATGGCCAATTCAATATATTCGGTAGGTGTTTTGTGTTTCAATTGTAATAATAAACATTCTTGTAAATCACGAGCGCCAACACCTGAAGGTTCTAATTCATGAACGATATGGAGTATTTTTTCAACTGTTTTTTCATCGGTATATATGCCTTGTGTAAAAGCCATATCGTCAACAATATCCTGAATGTTTCTGCGTAAATAACCATCATCATCAATACTTCCTACCAGAAATTCTGCAATGCTACGTTGGTCTTCGGTGAGGATAAAAGTGTTTAATTGATTGATTAAATCTTGATGAAAGCTAACAGATTCTGCAAATGGTGTTTGTCTGTCATCATCGTCATCACTATAGTTATTAGCTTGAAGTTTATAATCTGGAGTTTCGTCGTTGCTTAAATACTCGTCAATGTTTATCTCGGTGTCAATGTTTTCAGTTCCTTCAAATTCATCGTATTCATCATTATTATCAAACTCATCTTTCTCATACAATTCTTCTTCTTCTTTACCACTTTCTAATGCAGGATTCTCCATCAATTCTTCTTTCAAACGTTGCTCAAATGCTTGGGTAGGCATTTGAACTAGCTTCATCAGCTGAATTTGCTGTGGAGATAATTTTTGTGATAATTTAAGATTTAAAAACTGCTTTAACATTGTATGTTTATTTGAGGATTTGGTTATCTGTAAAATTATAACAAATAAACGAATTACTGTGTCAACAGATTAACTTAGAACTCAGCGTTTTGTGGCGTTCTTGGGAATGGAATTACATCGCGTATGTTAGTCATTCCTGTTACAAATAGCACCAATCTTTCAAACCCTAAACCAAACCCTGAATGCACGGCCGAACCAAATCTTCGAGTGTCTAAATACCACCAAAGTTCTTCTTCGTCAATACCTAAAGCTTTCATTTTTTCAACTAAAACGTCGTAACGTTCTTCTCTTTGAGAACCACCAACAATTT